>DASYTM010000015.1:0-24131 GCA_036002345.1 Candidatus Methylomirabilota bacterium
CGCGGTGGCCGCGAAATTCCTGGCGCGCCGCGACTCGCGCACGGCCACCATCGTCGGCTGCGGCGCCCAGGGCGAGAGCCAGCTCGCGGCGGTGGCCGCCGTGCTCCCCCTCGAGCGCGCGTGGGTCCTCGACGCCGACCACGCCCGCGCGGAGGCGCTGGCCGCCCGCGCCCAGACGAGCCTCGGCTTCCGCGTCGAAGCCGCCAAGGATCTCCAGGCCGCGCTGCGCGGCAGCGACGTGTGCGTGACGTGCACGCCGTCGCGCCGCGCGTTCGTGGCGGCCGCCGACGTGGCGCCGGGCACGTTCATCGCCGCCGTCGGCGCGGACAACGTCGGCAAGCAGGAAGTGGACCCGGCCCTGGTGGCGAGCGCCACGCTCGTCGTCGACGTGCTCGCGCAGTGCGCCGAGATCGGCGAGCTCCAGCACGCGCTCGCGGCCGGCCTCATGACCCGCGAGCAGGTGCACGCCGAGCTGGGTGACGTCGTCGTCGGTCGCAAGCCGGGCCGGACCCGCGACGACGAGATCACGATCTTCGACAGCAGCGGCACCGCGCTGCAGGACGTCGCCGCCGCCGTCGCCGTCTATGAGCAAGCCCGCGCCACCGGGCGCGGTACGGAGGTCACGCTCGATGACTGAGCCGGTCACCGGCAGCACCAGGGAAGTGGCGACGACGTTCCTGAAGGTCGGGGCGACGGCCTACGGCGGGCCCGCGATCCTGGGCGTCATGCAGGCGGAGACCCAGGAGCGCCGGCAGTGGATCTCGAAGCCGCGGTTCCTGGAGGGCGTGGCCCTCGTCAACGTCCTGCCCGGCGCGACGATGGTGCAGCTCGCGATCTTCCTCGGCTACCAGCGGACCGGTTGGTGGGGCGGGTTGCTGGCTGGCCTCTGCTTCACCGCGCCGGCCTTCGTCGTGATGCTGGCGCTGACGGCGACATACGCCGCGTTCGGCGTGAACCCGATCCTCAGCAGCGCGCTCTACGGGCTCGGGCCGATCGTGCTCGCCCTCTTCGGCGCGGCCGTCTACCGGCTCGGCAAGAACGCGCTGCGCACGCGCACCCACGCGCTCATCGCCGTGGCCGCGGCCGCCATCGCGCTCCCCGGCTCACTCGGCGTCGCGGCGATCCTGGCCGCCGCCGGCGGCGTCGGGCTCGTCCTGTTCCATAGCAAGCGCACGGGCGCGATCGTCCTCGCCGTGCTGGCGCTGGCGCTGCTCGTCCTCCCGCTCGTGCCGTGGTCTCCGCTTCCCGCGACCGGGGCCGCCACGCCGACCCTCGGACGCGTCGCGTCGGTCTTCGCGACGCTCGGCGCCTTCACGTTCGGCGGTGGGTTGTCGATCATCGCCCTCATGCAGGAGCAGGTGGTGGACCGCCTGCACTGGCTGACGCCGCGCGAGTTCGTGGACGGCCTGGCCCTCGGGCAGCTCATGCCGGGGCCGATCATCATGGTCGCCGCCTACGTCGGTTACAAGACGCTCGGCGTCGCCGGCGCGGCGGTGGCGGCGGCCGCGAGCTTCCTGCCGTCGTTCGTCATGATGCTGGCGCTCATGCCCGTGTTCGAGCGCGTGCGAAATCTCGCCTGGGCCAGGGCGGCCATCCAGGGCATCGTGCCCAGCGTCATCGGGGTCATGGCCGTCACGCTCGTGCGCCTGGCCCCGCACGCGGCGCCCGACGCGCCGGCCATCGTGGTGCTGCTCGTCGCGCTCGTCGTGCTCGTGGCGCGGCCCATCTCCTCGTTCAAAGCCATCGGCGGCGGCGCCGTCTTCGGCGTCCTCCGCGACCGCGTGCTGGTGTGGGTCCGCTGATGGCGCGCCCGACCACCGCCGAGCTCCTGAAGTACTTCCTCTACCTCGGGTCCTTCGGGTTCGGCGGGCCCGTGGCCCTCGTCGGCTACATGCAGCGCGACCTCGTCGAGCGGCGGCGGTGGTTCACGAAAGAGGAGTACGTGAAGTCGCTGGCCCTCTCGCAGCTCGCGCCGGGCCCGCTCGCCGCGCAGCTCGCCATCTGCCTCGGCTACGTGCACTCGCGCGTGCGCGGCGCCACGCTGGTCTCGCTCGCCTTCATCCTGCCGTCCTTCGTCATGACGGTGGCCATCAGCTCGCTCTACGTGCGGTACGGCGGGCTGTCGGGGATGCAGGCGGCCTTCTACGGCGTGGGCGCCGTCGTGATCGGCATCATCACCATCGCCGCCTACAAGCTCGCGAAGCTCACCATGGCCAAGGATCGGCTCCAGTGGCTGATCTTCGCCGTCATGGCCGTGGTGACGGCGTGGACGGAGTCCGAGATCCTCTCGCTGTTCGTGCTGTGCGGCGTGGCCTCGATGGTCGCCCAGTCACCGCCCGCCTGGCTCAAGCGGTCGGCCCCGGCATGTCTCATGGTCGCCGCCACCCCCGAGCTGCTCGCGCAGATCTTCTGGTTTTTCGCGAAGGCCGGCGCCTTCATCTTCGGCAGCGGCCTCGCCATCGTGCCCTTCCTCTACGGCGGCGTGGTGCAGGAGTACCGCTGGCTCAACGACCAGCAGTTCCTGGACGCCGTGGCGGTGGCCATGCTGACGCCCGGTCCCATCGTCATCACGGTGGCGTTCATCGGGTACCTGGTGGCGGCGTTTCCCGGCGCGCTGGTGGCCGCCATCGGCGTCTTCCTGCCCGTCTACCTGTTCGTGGTCATTCCCTTCCCCTGGTTCGATCGCATCAGCGGCAACGCCCGGGTGAAGGGCTTCGTCACCGGCGTGACTGCGGCGGCGTCCGGCACCATCGCGGGCGCCTGTTTCGTGCTCGCCCGGCGCGCCGTCATCGACGTGCCGACCCTGGTGATCGCCGCTGCCGCGCTGGTGGTGGCGTGGCGATTCAAGGTCCCGGAGCCCGTGCTCATCGCGGCCGGCGCCGCCGCAGGCCTCATCATCTTTTCACTGCGATAGGAGAACGTCATGAAATGGATCACTCGTGAACGCGCGCGGGTCGACCGCATCGCCTGCCCGTGGCTCATCAGCCGCTTCGTCGATCCCAAGCCGGCGTTCCTCTTCGTCCCGGCGCGCGAGGTGCTCGCCGCCGCGGAGCGGGAGGGCGCGATTCCCTACGACGTGCCGAACGTCGAGCTCGGCCATCGCGGCCCGCTGTGCTCGTTCGACGCGTTCATCGACCGCTACGAGCTGTCGGATCCCGGGCTGCTGGCCCTCGCTGTCATCGTGCGCGGAGCCGACACCGACGCCCGCACCCTCACACCGGAATCGTCCGGCCTCTACGCGGCGGCCACGGGCTTCCAGGCCATCAGCCGCGACGACTTCGACAACATGGCGCGCCAGTTCCCGATGTACGACGCGCTCTACGCCTACTGCCGCACCCAGGCCTCGGCAGTGCCGCCGCAGTCGCGTGTGCTGTTCGTGTGCCTGCACGGCGCGGCCAAGAGCGTGGTCGCGGCCGCGCACTTCCGCCGGCTCGCGAAAGCGCGCGGGCTGGCCATCGATGCCGTGGCGGCGGGCACCGAGCCCGACGCGCAGCTGGCGCCGGGCGCGGTGAAAGGCCTCGCCGGCGACGGCCTCGACCCGGCGCCGGCACGCCCCCGGCCCGTCACGCTCTACGACCTCGACAGCGCCACGCGCGTCGTCAGCTTCGGCTGCGACGTGGCGCCGGCGCGCGGCCAGACGGTCGAGCAGTGGGAGGTGCCGGCCGTGAGCGACGGCTATCCGGCCGCGCGCGACCGCATCGTGGCCAACGTCGAGCGTCTCGTCGCCGACCTCGCCGGAGGACGCTGAGATGGCTCTCCGGCAGCTCGGCTTCGTCGATCTGCCCGCTCACGCCGGGGCCGGCGGCTTCGATCACGCCGCCGTGCACGAGCCGACGGGACGGATCTACGTCGCCCACACCGCCAACGACGCCGTCGACGTGATCGACGTCGACGCGCAGCGGCACGTGGGCTCGATTCCGGGATTGGCCGGCGTCGCGGGCGCGCTCGTCGCCGCGCCCGACCTCGTCTTCACCTCGAACCGCGGCGAGAACACCGTCGGGATGTTCACCGCCGGCGCGGCAGCGCGGGTCGAGAAGATCGGCGTGGGCGTGAAGCCGAACGGGCTGGCCTACGACCCGGCGCGTGCGCGGCTCCTCGCGGCGCACGTCGGCGACCCGGCCATCGCGGGCTCGTGCACCGTCTCGGTCATCGACGTCCGCGCGCGCAAGCGGCTCGCCGACGTCGTCGTGGCCGGGCGCACGCGCTGGACCGTCTACGACCCGGGCGCCGACGCGTTCCACGTCAACATCATGGAGCCTTCCCAGATCGTCGTCGTCGAGGCCGGCGACCCGGTGCGGATCCGCCGGGTCGTGGCGATCCCGCACGCCGGGGCGCACGGGCTCGACCTCGACGTCGCGCGCCGGCGCCTCTACTGCGCGTGCGACGCGGGCGTGCTCCTCGAGGTGGACGCGGATGACGGCAAGGTTCTGGCCACCGAGCGGATCGCCGGCGTGCCCGACGTCGTGTTCTTCAACCGCGCGCTGGGCCGCGTGTACGTGGCCATCGGCGACCCCGGCGTCATCGAGGTGTTCGACACCGCGCCGCTCCGGCGTCACGAGACGGTGACCACGGAGGCCGGCGCCCACACGCTCTCGTTCGACGCCACGCGGAACATCGTCTGCGCGTTTCTGCCGGCGAGCCATCGCGCGGCCGTCTACAAGGACTCATGAGAGGAAGGACAGCAACAATGCGACATGTTCGTCTCGCGCTCACGCTGTCGATCGTCGCTCTCGGCGTGCTCGCTGCGTCGGCGCCCGTCACCGCCGCCGCTCCCGACTGGAAGGCGGTGGAGCAGGCGCTCGGCAAATCGGGCCAACTGCAGGACGGCGACGTCTTTCGCATCGGGATGCCTCGCACCGATCTCTCCGTCACGGTGAAGGGCGTGCCCGTGACGCCCGGATTCGCGCTGGGCTCGTACGCCGCCTTCAAGCAGGTCGGCGACCACGCCATGGTCATGGGCGACCTCGTGCTCCTCGATCAGGAGATTCCCGCCGTCATGTCGGGCCTGTTCAGCGGTGGACTCGAGGTGACGGCGATCCACAACCACGTCAACGACGTCTCGCCGCACGTGATGTACATGCACTACGAGGGCCACGGCGACGCGGTGGACCTCGCGAAAGCGTTGCGCCGGGCCCTGTCGGCGAGCGCGACGCCGCTCGGCGCTCCCGTCCGGGCCACGCCGTCGGGCGCGCTCACGATCGATACGAAGGATGTCGAGCGCGTCCTCGGTCGCCCCGGCCGCGACATGGGCGCGGGCGTCTTCCAGGTCACGGTCCCACGTGCGGAAACCATCACGGAAGACGGCACGCCGCTGCCGCCCGCCATGGGGGTGGTGACCGTGCTGAACTTCCAGGCGACGGCCGACGGCCGAGCCGCCATCACGGGCGATTTCGTGCTCCTCGACCGCGAGGTCAATCCCGTGGCGCGCGCGCTCCGGCAGCACGGCATCGACGTGACCGCGATCCACAACCACGGGCTGCGCGACACGCCGCGGCTCTTCTACATGCACTTCTGGGCGGTCGGTGCGCCGGCGACGCTGGCCCAGGGCCTGAAGGCGGCGCTCGACCAGACGAACAGTCGGAGGTGACGCCGATGATGCCACGACGCCAATGGTTCAAAGGCGCGCTGGCGGCCGCCGTCACGCTCGGCATCGGGGCGAATAACGGTGTGACGCTGGCCTCGTTCGACTTCGAGGCGCAAGGCCTCGGCGGCTGGACGATCGTCTCCGGCCGGTGGACGGTCGAGGACATGGCCGGGGCGCCGAGCGGGAAGAAGGTCCTCGTGCAGCGCGCGACGAACAACGACTTCAACGTCATCGTCGCCCCGCGGTCCTACCCCGACGTGGACGTCTCGATGAAGTTCAAGCCCATCTCGGGGCGCGAGGACGCCTCGGGCGGCATCGTGTTCCGCTTCACCGATGGCGCGTACTACGTGGTGCGCGCCAACGCGCTGGAAGACAACTTCCGGCTCTACTACTACGACCGCGGCCGCCGCCAGCTCGCCAGCGCGCGGGTCACGGCGCCGGCGCTCGGCCAGTGGCACACCGTGCGCGTCCTCGCCGTGGGTGACCACATCCAGGCGTGGCTGAACGGCACGCGCCATCTCGACCATCGCGACGCGCGATTCCGATCCGGACGCGTCGGCCTGTGGACGAAGGCCGACTCGATCACCGCATTCGACGACCTGGACATTCACGCGGCAAAAGGAGCCTGACCATGCGGCAAGAGATCACGCCGATTCCCGTCCGCCCCTGGACGCTGAACGGCATCTCGGAGCGGATGCTCGTCAGTCACTACGAGAACAACTACGGCGGCGCGGTGCGGACGCTGAACGCGGTCCGCGCCGAGCTCGCCGCGCTCGACGGCACGGCGCCCGGCTACCGGCTCCGCGCGCTCAAGCGCGAAGAGCTGATCGCCATGAACTCGGTGGCGCTGCACGAGCTCTACTTCGGCAACCTCGGCGGCGAGGGCAACAAGGTCCCGGACGACATCCGCGCGCTGCTCGAGGAGCACTTCGGGAGCCTCCCGGCGTGGCGGCGCGAGTTCGTCGGCACCGCGCAGGCCCTGGCGGGCGGCTCCGGGTGGGCCTTGCTCACCTACGCGCGGCGCGACCGGCGGCTCTACGTCCAGAGCGCCTTCGACCACTCGCAGTCGGCCGTCGACGCCGCGCCGGTGCTGGCGCTCGACATGTACGAGCACTCCTACCACCTGGACTTCGGCGCCAACGCCACCGCCTACATCGACGCCTTCATGCGCAACGTGGACTGGGCGGCGGTGACCGAGCGGATCGGCGCCGTGCGCGGCGATCGCGCGCTGCCGAGCGACGACCCCTCCGACCAGAGCCTGCCCTCGCTGTCCGTCGAGGAGCTGGCCGCGCGGCTCGCGAAGGGCGAGCCGGTGCAGGTGCTCGACGCGCGGCCGCGACACCACATCTCGCGCACGGTGGACCTCATGGCGGGCGCGATGTGGCGTGATCCGGATCGCTTGGACGACTGGATCGGCGAGCTGTCACCGGACAAGCCCGTCGCCGTCTACTGCGCGTACGGCTTCCACGTCGGCTGCAACGTGACGCGCACGCTGCGGGAGAAGGGCTTCGACGCCCGCTACGTCCGGGGCGGCATCTCGGCGTGGTACGCGGCGGGCGGCGCGCGCGCCCTGCGGCCCGCCGCGGGGTAGCGGACGCTAGCGCGCCGCCGGGCTCGGCACGCCGGCGGGCGGCAGGATCGGAGCGGTCGCGAAATCGGCGGGCACCGGACCGGTGAGCGATTCGAGGAACGCCAGGATCTCCGTCACCTCGCCGTCCGTCAGCGTGCGCCCGAGCTGGACCCGCGCCATGACGCGCACCGCCTCGGGCAGCGTGGCCACCGAGCCGTCGTGGAAGTACGGCGGCGTCATGGCCACGTTGCGCAGGCCCGCCACCTTGAAGACGTAGAGATCGGCGGGATCCTGCGTCATGTCGAAGCGCCCCTTGTCGGGGACCGCGCTGCCCGTGGCGCGCCAGTAATCCTCCGTGATCCCGAACTTCTGGTACATGCTGCCGCCGACGGCGACGCCGTTGTGGCAGGCGGCGCAACCGACGCGGATGAACGTCGCGAGCCCCGCCCGCGCGGCGGCGCTGAGCGCGCGCTCGTCGCCGCGCAGGAACGCGTCGAACGGCGCGGGCGTGACGAGCGTTCGCACGTAGGCGCCGACGGCGGTGGCGAAGTTCTCCGGCGTCACCGGGTCGCCGGCGCCGGGGAACGCGCGCGCGAAGAGCGGCGGATAGCCCGGGATCGCCTTGAGCCGTGCCATGGCGGCCGCGGCGGTCGGGTTGCCGAAGGCCGGCGGGCCCGTCAGCGACTTGATGGCCTGGTCCTCCACCGACGTCCGGTCGCCGCGCCAGTGCTGGACGAACTGGGCCGCCGCATTGAACACCGTTTGCGCGTGGCGCGGGTGTGTCCGATGCTCGGCGCCGATGGATCGCGGCAACGCGTCGGCGCCGTACAGCGCGGCCTGGTGGCAGCGGGCGCAGCTCACCGCGCCGTCGACGGCGATCCGCGGATCGAAGAAGAGGAGCCGGCCGAGACGGACGCGCTCCGGTGCGACGGGATTCTCGAGCGTCCCCATGTCCGGCGGCAGCGGCGCGAACAGCGCCTGCGCCCGGGCGCGAAGACCCGGCTCCGCCGCCCCCGCGAGCGTCACGACCGCGAGCACCACCGCCGCCGTCCCGAGCCAGCGCACGTGAGCCATGGGTCCTCCTCTTTCGCGCCTGCCTACGGAGTCGTGGCTGCGAATGGATGGCGGACCGGCGAAATGATCCGGCGGCGGCCCCGACTCCGTAGGCATGAGAAGTGAGCGCCACCACCGCCGCCGATCCCGAGCTGCTACGCCGCATGCGGCGGGGGGACGAGTCGGCGCTCGAGGCGCTCTATGCGCGCTACGGCGGCCTCGTCTACACGCTCGCGCTGCGGATCGTGGGCGACCCCGAGCTCGCCCGTGAGGTCGTGCAGGACACGTTTCTTCGCTCGTGGGACGGCCGCGAGACGTACGACGCCGCGCGCGGCCGCGTGCCGGGGTGGCTCATGGGCATCGCGCGCAACCGCGCCATCGATCTCCTGCGCAGCCGCTCGCACCAGGCGCGCATGCGCGAGCGCCCGGCGCCGCTGCCGGACCTCGCGGCCGCATCCGCCGGCGATCCGGCCGACGCCGTGGCCGCGCGGCGCGCGGTGGTCGAGGCTCTGCGGGGATTGCCGGAGGGGCAGCGCATGGCGATCGAGCTCGCCTACTACGCCGGGCTGACGCAGACGGAGATCGCGACGGAGCTAGGGGAGCCGCTCGGAACCATCAAGAGCCGCACGCGCGAGGCGATGGAGCGGCTGCGGAGGCTGCTGAGACCGTGAACGGCCGGCACGTCATCGAAGACCTCGCGGCCCTGGCACTCGGCTCGCTCGAGCGCGGCGAGCACGCGCGCGTCGAAGCGCACGTGGCGACCTGCGCGTCGTGCGCCCAGCATCTCGCCGACCATCGGGAGATCGCCGCCACCCTGCCCCTGGCCCTCACGCCCGCCCCACCGCCCCCCGACCTGTGGCCCGCGATCCTGGTCGAAGCGCGGAGGCGGCGGCCGGGCGCCCGCCGCTGGGGTCGTGTGGCGGGCTGGACGGCGGTGGCCGCCGCCGTCGCCGGCCTGATCGCCTGGAACGTGGGGCTCCAGCTCGAGCTCGCGCGCTACGCGGAGGGCCCGCAGGTCGAGAAGCTGGCGCGCCGGCCGGCGCGGCTCGTCATCTTGAAGGGCAGCGCGGCCCAGCCGAACGCGAGCGCCCGCGTCTTCGCGGCCGTCGATGGTCGGAGCGGTCACCTGGCCATCAGCGGATTGCCGCGCCTGCCGGACGGCCGCGTGTACCAGCTCTGGTTCGTGCCGAAAACGGCGCCCGCGGCAGCGGCGGCCACGTTCAGCGTCGATGCCGAGGGTCGCGCGTGGGTGGTGATCAAGGTGCCGGGCCCGCTCGACGACATGCGCGCCCTCATCGTCACGGAAGAGGCGGCGCCGGGCGGCTCGGCGCCGACCGGCGCGGCGCTCCTCGAGGCGCGTGACTGGCGCTAGCAGCAGGCGCCGGACGGCGTCTTCCGCTCCACCAGCTCCAGCCGCGTGTCGTCCGGGCCCTTCATGAACGCGATGCGCGGGCCGTTCGGATTCTGGATCGGCCCCTCGAGCAGCGTGGCGCCGAGGCCCTTGAGCCGCGTGATGTCGGCGTCGATGTCCTCGGAGTCGAACCCGAAGTGCTCGAGCCCGTAGTGGGCGTTCGCGTCGCCCTGGCCCATCTTCTCGTTGGTCCGCGCCCCCGAGATGTTGACGGCGAAGCCGTCCTCGCTCGTGCAGCGCAGGAACCGGTCGCCGAACACGCGCGTCCCGTCGTTGACGATCTTGAAGCCGAAGGCCGTCACGTACCACTGCGCGGTCTTGAGGGGATCGGGCGACTTCAGGTGGATGTGGTTGATCCGATAGGGCATGGGTGTCTCCTCCGGGCCGGTATCGTACAATGCGCCGGTGCGATTGGGCCTGGCTCTTCCCAATGCGGCGTCCGACGGCGGCCCCCTCACCGGCGCCGCGCTGATCGCCTCCGCGCGCGCCATCGAGCGCGCCGGCTTCGACAGCCTCTGGTGCTTCGACTCCATCGGCCGCGGCCACATGATCCCCGACCCGCTCATCGCGGTCAGCGTCGTGGCCGCGGTGACCGAGCGCCTCACCGTGGGCACCGGAATATTACAGGTGCCGCTCCGCCGCCCCGTGGAGCTCGCGCACCGGATTCTCGCCACGCACCTGATCTGCGGCGGCCGCCTGCTCCTCGGCGTCGGCGCGGGTTCGAGCCAGCCCGACTTCGACGCGGTGGGCGTGGATTTCGCGACGCGCATGCAGCAGATGGACGACGCGCTGGTGCTGATGCGCCGGCTCTGGCGGGGCGAGAAGGTCGGCGACGCCCAGCTCCAACCGTGGCCGTCCACGCTCGGCGGGCCGAAGCTCCTGATCGGCTCGTGGGCAGGGAGCAACTGGATTCCCCGCGCCGCGAAGGAGTTCGACGGCTGGATCGGCTCGGGCGCGCGCTCGAGCGTCGCGAAGCTGCGTGAGGGGCTCAGGCGCTTCCGCGAGGCCGGCGGGATGCGCGCGATCGCGACCAACATCCCCGTGGACCTCGAGGCGACGACCGAGCCGCTGGCGGACGACGGCCAGTTCCACCTGCGTTGCGACCGCAAGACCGCGGCGGACCGGCTGCGCATGCTCGCCGACCTCGGCTTCGACGACGCCGTTCTCGTCACGCGCCGCACGGGCGACGCCGATCTCGCTGCGCTTCGGGCGCTCGTCCGCTAGCCGCGTCGGTTAGAATCTCCGTGTCAGAACCGACCGTCGGCGCGACACGCTGACACGCCTCCCGGTGCGTGCGGCCGTCGGGTGCCGATGTTTCGCGCCATTCGGAACGCCGGGCCGGCGTGGCACTCTTTCTGCACGACACTCCGCACGGGAGGATCGCCATGAACCGCACGGGCTCGCTGGTCGTCGTTGTCGCGCTGCTGGCCGTCGCGCTGTCGAGCGCCGCCGCCGGCGCGGGTGACGTGAACATCAACATCGGATGGCCGCCGCCGCTGATCATCGAGAAGCCGCGCGTGGTCCTGGTGCCGGAGACGAAGGTCTACACGGCGCCCAGCCTGGAGTTCAACGTCTTCATGTTCGGCGGCAAATACTGGAGCCTGCACGGCGACAACTGGTTCGTGGCGGCCCGGGTCGGCGCGCCGTGGTCTCCCGTGGTGATCGAAAGGGTGCCCCTCGAAATCCGCGCCGTGCCCGTGAAGTACTACAAGGTCCCGCCCGGCCACGCGAAGAAGATGAAGGACAAGGGCGACGACGATGACGACGGTCACCCCGGCAAGGGGCACAAGGGTTGCCCGCCCGGTCTCGCCAAGCAGGGCCGCTGCTGAGACCCTGACCGCTTAGAGCGCGTCCGCGATCGCCTTGCCGAGGTCGGCGGTCTTGTCCTTGCCGCCGAGGTCGGGCGTTCGCGGCGCGCCGGACTTCGGCTCCAGCACCGTCTCGATCGCGCGCAGGACCGCCGCGCCCGCCTCCGGATGTCCCAGGTGCTCGAGCATCATCCCGCCCGCCCAGATCTGGCCGATGGGGTTCGCGATCCCCTTGCCGTAGATGTCCGGCGCCGAGCCGTGCACCGGCTCGAACAGCGACGGGAACGCGCGCTCGGGGTTGATGTTGCCGGAGGGCGCGATGGCGATGGTGCCCGTGCACGCGGGGCCGAGGTCCGAGAGGATGTCGCCGAAGAGGTTGGAGGCCACCACGACGTCGAACCAGTCCGGGTGCTGCACGAAGTGCGCGGTGAGGATGTCGATGTGGAACTTGTCCCACTTCACGTCGGGATAGGCTTTCGCCATCGCCTCCACGCGCTCGTCCCAGTACGGCATGGTGATCGAGATGCCGTTGGACTTGGTGGCGGAAGTGAGGTGCTTCTTCGGCCGCTTCTTGGCGAGCTCGAAGGCGAACTTCAAAATGCGGTCCACGCCCTTGCGCGAGAAGCACGACTGCTGGAAGACGATCTCGCGATCGGTGTCGGCGTACATCTTGCCGCCCACCGACGAGTACTCGCCCTCGGTGTTCTCGCGGATGACGAAGAAGTCGATGTCGCCGGGCTTCCTATCCACGAGCGGCGAGCGCACGCCGGGCATGAGCCGGCACGGGCGGAGGTTGACGTACTGGTCGAAGTCGCGGCGGAACTTGATGAGCGAGCCCCAGAGCGAGACGTGGTCAGGGACCTTGGCGGGCCAGCCGACGGCACCGAAGTAGATCGCGTCGTGCCGGCCGATCTGCTCCTTCCAGTCCTCCGGCATCATCGCCCCGTGCTTGAGGTAGTACTCGCACGACCAGTCGAAGTGATCGAGCTGCAGCTCGACCTTGAACTTCCGCGCCGCCGCGTCGAGCACGCGCAGCCCCTCCGGCACGACCTCCTTGCCGATGCCGTCACCGGGGATCACCGCGATCCTGTGCTTAGCCAACTCACCCTCCCTGGCGGCGCCTCGACCCGCGTCGAGCCATCGCCCTGATAGACGTACCGAAACGTGAGGCACCCCGGTCGGGCGCCCGAACAGTAGTATCCGACGATTTCCATCTTCGCGTAACGTCCCTCCGCCGTCCGCACCGCCCACACGTGAGGCTTGGGGCTCAGCACGTGCGAGAAGAAGCCGTAGTGGTACCAGGCGGCGATGGCCGGATTGCGCGGGTCGGCCCGGCCCTCGTTGGCGAGATAGCCGTCCGCGGGCACCGTGCTGACGCGCTCGAACGGCACTTCGCCGAGGTCGCGGATGCCGGCGCCGGGGCCGGCGACGATCGAGTACCGGCGAAACGCGAGGTCCCCGGTCCCGCCTTCGATCACGGCGCCGAGGCGGAACGAGAACGCGCGCCACTCCTCCGAGGCCGTCGCGTCCACGGTGTAGACGATGGGCCCCACGAGCGCCGGGCCGGCGTCGCGCGGCGTCGCGGCGGTCGGCGCGTACGTCGGGATGTCCGGCTGGCGCAGCGTGAGCGCGACGAGCGTGGCGACCACGATCGCGCCGATGGCCAGCGCGGGAGCGAGCCGCTTCATGCGCGAGATGCTAGCATCAGGCGCGACCCATGACCCGCGACGTCCCCGCCGGCGGCTACCGCTTCCTTCCCGGCATCGACCCGTACTCGTCCGGTGTCGTCGCCATGCCCGGCCACCAGGTCCTCCACGCCACGCTGCGGGCGCCGATGCCGTGGCGCGACGGGTTCGCGCTGATCGACCGTCACCTGCGCGAGGAGGGGCGGCCGCGGGCGGCGCTGTGCGCCATCGCGCTGCGCATCGCCAGGCCGCTGTCCTTCGAGGGGTTCGCGGAGTTCAACGCGGGCTACCGCGCCGTCCTCATGGACTGGGGACTGCTCGTGGACGGCGCCAACCCGATCGCGCGCACGAACGTGGCGCCCGTGGTCGCCCCGCCGCCGGAGCCCTTGCTCTACGGGTTCGGCTACACGGTGGCGGGAGCCGCGCCGCGGCCGACGTTCGTCGTGGCCGGCTCCGGCGAGGTCGACCGGCTCAACGCCGACACGATCGTCCGCCGCGGCGAGACCTCCGCCGACGCGATCCGCGAGAAGGCCGCGTTCGTCATGGGCGTCATGCAGTCGCGGCTGCGCGGCCTCGGCGCCGACTGGCCCGACGTCACCACGATCGACGTCTACACGCCGCACCCGATCGAGCCGTTCGTGCGCGACACGATCTTGAAGGCGGCGGGGCCGGCCGCCGTGCACGGCGTGACCTGGTATCCGAGCCATCCGCCCATCGCCGGGCTCGAGTACGAGATGGACCTGCGGGGCGTCGCGCGCGAGATCGTCCTCTAGCGTGTCGCGCCGGTGGTTTCTCCTGAGCGTGCTCACGGGCGCCTACGGCCTCGGCGCCTTCGGCATGCTCGGCGTCTCGCCGCTCTCACCCGCGCTCATGCAGGGCTTCGCGCTGAACCGGTTCGAGGTCGCCTTCATCGTGCCGTCGGTCTATGTCGGCGGCCTCCTCTTCTCGCTGCCCGGCGGCCACCTCGCGGATCAGTGGGGCGTGCGGCCGACGCTGCTCGGCGCGCTCGCGCTCGGCGCCATCGGGCTGCTCCTCGCGTCGATGGCGCCGCACTTCGTCGTGTTCCTCCTCTGCCTCGTGCTCGCGGGCTCCGGCTGGTGCGTGGTCAACCCCGTGCTCGGCAAGGCCATCGTCGATCTGTTCCCGCTGACCGAGCGCGGCATGGCGATGGGCATCAAGCAGATGGGCCTCACGCTCGGCGGCGGCGCCTCCGCGCTCGTGCTCCCGGCCATCGCGGCGCACTGGGGCTGGCGCGCGGCCGTCGCGGCGTGCGCGGCGGGGATGGCGCTGCCGGTGATCGCCGCGTGGCGTCCGCTGCGCGGCCTGGCGCGCCCCCACGCGGCCGGCGCCGCGCGCCCGCGCGCGCCGATCGACTGGTGGTGGACGCGGCGCCCGGCGTTGCTCGCCGTCTTCGGCGCCGGCGTCGTGCTGGGCATGGTGCAGTCGGCGGTCCTCGCCTACCTGCCGATCTTCAGCGTGCAGGCCCTCGGCTTCACGCCGGTCGGGGCGGGCGTGCTGATCGCCGCCTCGCAGATCGGCGGCGCCGTCGCGCGGCTGCTGCTGGGCCTGGCCAGCGATCGCTGGTCGTCGGGCCGGCGCCCGCCGTGGCTCGTGCTCACCTCGGCGCTGGGCACGCTGATCTTCCTCGCCTACGCGTGGGTGCCGACGGCGGATCCCGTGGGGGCGGCGCTGCTCGCGTTCTTCGCGGGGATCGGCGCCTACGGCTGGGTGGGGATCTACTTCATCATCAGCGCCGAGGCGGGCGGGGCAACGCAGTCGGGACTGCTGAGCGGCGTCGCGTTCGCGGCCATCGTGGCCGGGCTCCTCGTCGGCGCGCCGACGTTCGGCCTCGTGCTCCAGGCCTTCGACTCGTACGCCGCGGCGTGGGCGCTCTTCGCCGGGCTCTCGGGCGTGGTGGCGCTGGTGGTCGCCGCCTTCGGCGCGGCGATCCACCGCGAGTGCCAGCCGGCGCTGGCGCGCTGAGGCTCAGTGCCCGGCGGTGCTCAGGGCGGTGCGGATGACCCAGATGAAGTCGATGACGAGCGCGGCGACCATGATGGCTCCGGCGATCTTGTACATGGCGTCCCTCTCGGGGGTTTCGACGTTGTCCGCGCGCAAGAGTATCATCCCCGGCATGCCCAACGACCTCTCGATCGCCGCGACCCTCGGCGCGCTCTTGAAGGAGCGCAAGCAGACCCTCGCCGTCGCCGAGTCCTCGGCGGGCGGCCTCATCTCCGCGGCACTGCTCGCCGTGCCCGGCGCCTCCGCGTACTTCCTCGGCGGCGGCGTGATCTACACGCAGGCGGCGCGGCGCGGGCTCTTGCGCGTTGGCGACGACGCCGTGAAAGGCATTCGTTCGAGCAGCGAACCCTACGCGCAGGTCAAGGCGAAGGCCGTGCGCGAATTGCTGGGCGCCACGTGGGGACTGGCCGAGACGGGCGCGAGCGGCCCGACCGGCAACCGCTACGGCGACGCCGCGGGCCATGCCTGCATCGCCGTCTCCGGGCCCGTCGAGCGGGTCATCACCGTCGAGACCGGTCACGGCGACCGCGAGAAGAACATGTGGGAGTTCACGCGCGCCGCGCTGAAGCTGCTGGAAGACTGCGTGCGAAGCGCCGGGTGAGTTCGAGGAGCGTCACGGGTTTCCCGGGACGCTCCGAGGTTGGGGGGTGTGGGGGGCCATTTCGGGGCCCCCCACGTTCAGCGGACGTCGAGTCGCAATACCGTCAGCGAGTGCGCAGGCAGCACGGTCTCCAGCCGCGCGCCCTTCCCCTGCAGCTTCCGCTCTCGCACATCCACCGCGCGCGGGTTCTCGAACGAGTTCGTAGCGTCGACATCGGGTCCGTTGACCTCCCAGGCGCTGACCGCGCCGGCGATCGTCGCACCGCCGAGGTCGAGGGCCACCGGCAGATCCCGGTCTCGGTCACGATTGACGAGCGCCACGGACAGGGCACGCCCCGCCTCGTCACACGTCGCCGCGGCATCGACGAGCGTGAACGGCCCGAGCTCGGCGACGTGGTGGACACGCCCGTCCGGCGACTCCTGCTCGGGCCGCAGGTCATACGTCTCACCGTCCACGTGGACGTCGAGGCCGACGGCCAGCGTGTGCTCCGCGTAGAGCCGCAGCGGGTGATAGATCGTCTGCAGGAACAGCCCCTTGGGATTCGTGAAGATCGGGGCGATGGCGTTCACGAGCTGGGCGAAGTTGGCGATGCGCACGGTGCGGCAGTGACGGATGAAGCCGTTCAGGTACGTGGCGATGGCCAGCGCGTCGGAGAGGTTGTAGCGCTCCTCCACGCCGCCCACGCGGTCGGCGTGGCTGCGCGTCCGCCACCACACGTTCCACTCGTCGAAGGCGATGTGGATCGGATGGGCGATCCGCTGCTGGGCGCGCACGCGCTCGATGAGCGCGGCGCAGATGCGGACGGCGCGCTCGGCCTGGTGGGAGGACAACACCGTCGCGTAGTGGTCGGGCCCGCCCGTGTAGAGGTGGATCGAGTGGTAGTCGATCAGCTCCGCGGTGCCCTGGAGCACGATCTCGTCCCACTCGCTCCAGCCGTTCTGGCCGCAGCCGATCAGCTCGATGGACGGATCGGTGCGCTTCATGACCATGGCGAAGGCGCGCGCCTTCTTGACGTAGTCGTGGGCGTTCAGGTTGCCGATCTGCCAGCCGCCGTACATCTCGTTGCCCAGACCCCAGTAGCGGACGCGGTAGGGCTCGGGGTGACCGTGCTCGCGCCGGAGGTTGGCCCACGAGGTGTTGCCCGTGCCGTTGCAGTACTCGACCCAGGCTTGCGCTTCGTCCATCGTGCCCGAGCCCATGTTCACGCAGATGAACGGCTCGGTGCCGAGGACGCGGCAGTACTCGATGAACTCGTCGGTGCCGAACCGGTTCGACTCCTCCGCGTACCACGCCAGCTCGGTCCGCCGCGGCCGCCTGTCCTTGGGGCCGACACCATCGAGCCAGTGGTAGCCGCTGACGAAGTTCCCGCCCGGCCATCGCAAGATGGGAATGCGCAGGGGCCGCGCGGCGTCGAGCACGTCGCGCCGGAAGCCGCGCGCATCCGCGAGCGGCGAGCCCTCGTCGTACACGCCGCCGTAGATGCAGCGGCCGAGGTGCTCGATGAACTGCCCGAAGATCCGGCGATCCACCGTGCCGAGCCGTCGCGCGAGATCGAGACCGACGCGGGTCATGAGCGATGACTATACTCCGGCCGCGCCGGCCTCGGTGGTCATGGCCAAGGACTTGGGATAGAGTCTCGCCACTCGATCGCTCCGGAGGCCACCATGAACCGCCGCACCTTTCTCGCCGGCGCCGCCGCCACCACGGCCGCGGCGTGGCCGCGCTACGGCGCCGCGCAGCCGAAAGCCACCATCACCTACTGGAACGGTCTCACCGGCGCCGACGGCAAGGTCATGGACGAGCTGATCGATCGCTTCACGAAGGAGACCGGCGTGAAGGTCGAGCAGCAGCGGCTGCCCTGGGCCGAGCTCTATCCCAAGCTCCAGGTCTCCGTGCCGGCCGGCGAAGGCCCGGACCTCGCGCTCATTCACACCGTCGAGGTGCCGCACTTCGCCCACGACGGCGTGCTCGAGGTGATCGACGATGCCATGGCCGCCGGCAAGGGCTTCCGTGGTGAGGATTACGTGCCCGCGACGTGGCAGGGCGGAACGTTCCTGGGCAAGCGCTACTCGCTTCCGCTCGACGTGCCGCAGCACGTGCTCTACCTGAACACCAAGGTCATGCGGGACGCGGGCCTCGCGGGCAAGGTGCCGGCGAGCCGCGACGAGCTCGTGACCATGGCCAAGAAGATGACCAGGGCCGATGCCTTCGGCTTCGCCATCGGTACCGTCAATCCCGGCCGCTACACGTGGGGCTTCCACAACCTTCTCTGGCAGAACGGCGCCAACATCTACACGCCCGATCTCAAGCGCGCCGCGTTGGGCGACGCGGCGGCGCTGGAGGTCGCGGAGTTCTGGTCCGGTCTCGGTGGCGGGCTCGGCATCGCCCCGCCCGCCAACGCCAACTGCCGCGACGCCTTCATCGCGGGGCGCCTCGGCATGTGGATCGCGGGCTCGTGGAACTTCACCGGCCTGCGCGAGGCGAAGGTGGACTTCACGGCGGCGCCCGTGCCGCGGCTCTTCAAGCAGCCCGTGGTGTGGTCGATGCCGCACCAGTACGCCTTCCCGAAGCCGAAGACGGCCGATCGCGCCAAGCGCGACGCGGCGTGGGCGCACGTGCGCTGGATGACCGATCACGTCGCGGAGTGGACGCTGAAGGCCGGCCAGGTCTCCGCCAGCCGCAAGGCGCACGGCGACGCGCGCATCACCGGCGATCCCGTCCTCAAGACGCTGCTCGGCCAGGCGCCGAACTGGCAGGCCGGGCAGCCGACGCCGAAGTGGGTGGCGGCCGAGAACCTCACCCGGCCCGTGATCGAGAGCATGTACACGGGGCAGAAGCCACCGAAGGCCGCGATGGAGGACCTGGCGCGCCAGATCAACGCGCTGCCGGACTAGCGTGACGCGCGGCCGTCGCCGGCAGACGGGGACGGCCTACCTGTTCCTGCTGCCCGGGCTGCTGCTGTTCGTCGCCTTCCGGCTCTACCCGCTCCTGGAAGGCCTGCGGCTGTCGTTCACCAACGCGCGCCTGGGCCGCGCGACCTACCAGTTCGTCGGCTTCGCGAACTACGCGCGGCTCGCCGACGACACGCGCTTCCACGTGAGCCTCTGGAACACCGCCTTCTACACGGTGGCCAGCACCCTGCCGATCCTCGCCGTGCCGCTCGTACTCGCGCTGGCCCTCAACCGCGGCGCGCTCCGCAACCTGCTGCGCGGGGTGTTCTTCTTTCCGTTCACGCTCTCGGTGGTCACGGTCGGGCTCGCGTGGCTGTGGCTGCTCGATCCCGTGGTCGGCCCCTTCAACTATTACCTGCGCGCGCTCGGCGCCCCGGCCCGCTCGTGGCTGGCCGATCCGGCCACGGCCATGTGGGCCATCATCGCGACGACGGTGTGGTGGGTGACCGGCTACTACCTCGTCGTCTATCTCGCCGGGCTCCAGGACATTCCGCGCGGGCTGTACGAGGCGGCCGCCCTCGACGGCGCCGGCGGGTGGCGCACCTTCCGGTCCATCACGCTGCCGCTGCTCCGTCCCGTGCTGCTGTTCGTGGTCGTGACCCACGTGATCGGCTCGTTCCAGATCTTCGGCCAGGTCTTCGTGCTGACGCAGGGCGGTCCCGGCGACGCCACGCGCACGGTGGTGCAGCACCTCTACGAGACGGCGTTCCAGAATTTCTTCCAGTTCGGCGCGGCCTCCGCCATGGCCTGGGTGCTGTTCGCCGTCATCATGGTGTTCTCCGTGCTGCAGTTCCGGCTGCTGCGCGGCCACACGGAGTACTGAGGGTGCGCCGGCGCTCGAGCGGTCTGGTGCTCACGCTCGCGCTCGCCGCGCTGGCCGTGGTCTGGCTGGCGCCCATCGCCTGGGTCGTGGTGACCTCGCTCAAGGTCACCGCCGACATCGTGAGGCTGCCCCCGGAGTGGATCCCGTGGCCGGTCACCGCCGATCACTACTACGAGGTCCTCTTCAGCAGCTCGCGGACGGCGCGGATCGGACGCGCGTTCCTCAACAGCCTCGTCATCGCGGTCGGGACCGTGCTCGTGGTGGTGGTCACGAGCGCCATGGCCGCCTACCCGCTCGCGCGCATGCGCTTCCCCGGACGCAACGTGGTCTTCACCCTGGTGATCGGCAGCCTGATGATCCCGAACGCGGTGGTGCTCGTGCCGCAGTACGTCCTCGTGCAGCGGCTGGGGTGGCTGAGCACGTACCAGGGGCTGATCGTGCCCGAGGCCGCGATGACGTTCGCCTTCGGCGTGTTCCTGCTCCGCCAGTTCTTCCTGACCATGCCGGGCGAGCTGGAGGACGCGGCGCTCATCGACGGGGCCACCCCGTGGCAGATCTTCTGGCGGATCGTGCTGCCGCTCTCCCAGCCCGTGCTGGCGGCGCTGGCGATCTTCGCCTTCCGCTCGGCGTGGAACGACTTCCTCTGGCCCCTCATCGCCGTGAACAAGCCGGAGATGTTCCCGCTGCCCGTGGCGCTGGCCCTGCTGCGCAGCGCGTACAGCTCGGAGTCCTACGGGCCGATCATGGCCGGCGCCGCGCTGAGCGCGCTGCCGCTGCTGGTCGTGTTCATCGTGGCCAACCAGCGGATCGTGGAGGGCGTCCGCGTCAGCGGGCTGAAGGGCTGAGGCCCGCGCCTCAGCCCTTGTAGTCGCGCTCGGGCCCGACGAGGGTGGCGCCGCCGTCCACCACGAGCGTGTGGCCCGTGATGTAGCGCGCGTAGTCGGACAAGAGGAAGCGCACGGCGTTCCCGATGTCCCAGCCCGTGCCCTCCCGCTTCAGCACGGAGGCGTTCTTGCGCGTCTCACGCGCGGCCGGGCTCATGCCGGCCGCGTACACCATCGGCGTGTAGACGGGACCCGGCGCCACGCAGTTGACGCGGATCCCCTCGCGGCCGTGGTCCACGGCCATGGCGCGGGTGAGCGCGATGACCGCGCCCTTCGAGACCGTGTAGGCGGTGAGGCCGCGCGGGCGCAGCGCGGAGATCGACGAGACGTTCACGATGGCGCCGCCGCCCGCCCGCCTCATGGCCGGGATCGCGTACTTGGCGACGAGGAACATCGTCTCGACGTTCACCTGCATGACGCGCCGCCACTCGTCCTCGGGAAGGTCCACGACCGAGCCGCGGCTGCCGATGCCGACGTTGTTGTCGAGGAGGTCGAGCCGGCCGAACCGCTCCACCGCCGTCTCGACCACCGCGCCGCAGTCGGCGGCGCGCGTGACGTCCACCTCCGCCGCCACGGCCTGGCCGCCGGCGGACTCGATCATCTCCACGGTTCGGCGCGCCAGCTTCAGATCGCGATCGGCCACCACGACCCGCGCGCCCGCCTTGGCGAGCAGGATCGCCGCCGCGCGGCCGTTGCCGATGCCGTCGCCCGCGGCACCGCCGCCCGTGACCAGCGCCACCTTGCCCTCGAGTCCCCAGCCGTCCTGAACGTCCATCGGGCCCTCCTTGTCGTCGGCGGCGAGTAGAGTACACTTCCGCCACCATGAGATTCCAGGGACGGATCGCGCTCATCACCGCGGGCGGCCGCGGCATCGGCCGCGCCACCGCCGAGATCATCGGCCGCGAGGGTGGGACGGTCGTGCTCGTCGACAACGACAAGGCGGCCCTCGACGAAGCCGCGGGCGCCGTCAAGGGCGCCCATGCGCTCGTCGCCGACGCGCTCGACGCCGGCCAGGTCGAGAGCGTCGTGCAGCGCGTCGTGCAGGACCATCGCCGCATCGACATCCTCGTCAACGCCGTCGGCGGCAGCACGATCATCGGCAAGCCCGCCGCGCCGATCGATGAGCTGTCGCTCGCCGATTGGCAGACGCTGCTGCACTTCAACCTGACCGGCACCTTCCTCTTCTGCCACGCGGTGGTGCCGGTCATGAAGCGGCAGGCGGGCGGCAAGATCGTCAACATCTCGTCGATCGCGGGCCGCGGGCTCAGCCCGAGCAGCAGCGCCGCCTACGCCACCGCCAAGGGCGGCATCATCGCCCTCACCCGCAAGCTCTCCATCGAGCTGGGCCCGTTCGGCATCAACGTCAACGCCATCGCGCCGAGCCTCACGCTCTCCCCGCGGCTGCGGCCGCGCTGGGACGGCATGTCGCCCATGGAGCAGAAGGCCGAGACGGAGCGCGTGCCGCTGCGGCGGGTCGCCGAGCCCGAGGACCAGGCGCGCGTGATCTGCTTCCTCGCCTCCCGCGACGCGGACTTCGTCACGGGCCTGACCATCGACGTGACCGGCGGCCAGTAGTCTTCGCGAAAGGAGCCGTCATGCTCATCTGTGACTCGCAGGTCCATCTCTGGGGCGCCGACACTCCGCAGCGGCCGTGGCCGCCCGGCCGCGCCGCCGACGCCCAGAAGCCCTATCCCGTCACCAAGGACATGCTGCTCTTCGAGATGGAGCTGACGAAGGTCGACCGCATCGTCATCGTGCCGCCCTCGTGGGAGGGCGATCGTAACGACCTGGGCCTGGAGGCCGCGCGGCTGCATCCCGACACGTTCGCGGTGATGGGCCGGCTCGACCTCCTCGATCCGGCGAGCAAGGCGCGCGTCGCCGACTGGAAGAAGCAGCCCGGCATGCTCGGCATGCGCTTCACCTTCCACACCGACCAGTACCGGCCGCTGCTGACGGAGGGCAAGGGCGACTGGCTCTGGCCGGCCGCGGAGAAGGCCGGCATTCCGATCATGATGCTCGTGGGCGGCCTGCTCGATCACTTCGACCGCATCGCCGGCAAGCACCCCGGCCTCAAGCTCGTCATCGATCACGTCGGCCTCAACATCCGCCAGAAGGCGCCGAAGGTCTTCGA
Source organism: Candidatus Methylomirabilota bacterium (assembly GCA_036002345.1). Lineage (GTDB taxonomy): Bacteria > Methylomirabilota > Methylomirabilia > Rokubacteriales > CSP1-6 > AR12. The sequence goes on from DASYTM010000015.1 coordinate 22,524, forward strand.
GGACCTGGCCGCGGTGTGCGCGCTCGCCAAGCACCCCAACGTCGCCATCAAGGCCTCGGGCATGCCCTCGCTCTCGACGCAGCCCTACCCGTTCCGCGACGTGCACGACGCGATCAAGCGCCTGGTCGACGCGTATGGGCCCAAGCGCACGTTCTGGGGCACGGACCTCACGCGCATGCCCTGCTCGTACCGCGAGTGCGTCGACCTCTTCACGAAGGAACAGTCCTCGTGGCTGAAGGGCGAAGACCTCGAGTGGGTGATGGGCCGCGGCGTGTGCGAGTGGCTCGGCTGGCAGATCTAGTGCGAGCCGTCACGTGGTGTGCGGTGCTTGTCCTCCCCGGCCTTCTGTCGTTGGGCGCGGAGAGACACGCCTCGGCACAGGCACCATCCCGGACGGCGCCTCCCGCCGCCGTGCCACGGCCCAACGTGAGGACTCGCGAGCTCACGGGCGTCAACTTCGTGGGCACCCCGTCCATCCGGGGCCGCGAGCTCACCGGCGTCAACTTCGTGGGCACCCCGTCCATCCGGACTCGCGAGCTCACCGGGGTCGACTTCGTGGGCGCGCCTTCCATCCGCAGCCGGGAGATCGTTCCGGCCCCGAGGCGACAGTGAACAGCCACAGGCGAGAATCAATCGTCGTCGCAATGGCGGTCGGGCTGATCTTTTGGGCCGTCACGGCCTCGCTTGCGGTCGCCCATGACCCCTCGCAAAGCAAGCACCCCGGGCACTCTCATCTTCATGTAAAGGGGAAAATAGTCCTCCCTGAGGGCGTCAAATTGGTGCTGAGCGGCCTCCCCCCCGCCGGGAGTTGGCTAACAGGTATTCCCGCAAGCTGTATCGTCGATGAGAATCCCTGGGGAAATTTCAGCGTGACGCCCGATGGGCACTACGAGTGGGTGGTCTACGTGTTCTCAGGCCCGGCGTACGGAAACTGCCCGTCGGATATCGTCGAGAAAGCCGTTGTTGACAAGGTGAAGCTGGGTCGAGGTTTTAACATGAGCAATTATGAGTTCAAGCCACAATGATCGGAGCTAGCCGGCGAACGTCCAGCGCGGATCGGCGGCGGGGATCTCGACCTCGGGCAGCTTCAGCTCGCGGCGCACGAGGTTGGCGCCGAGATTGATCGCGACGCACTTGTAGAACGCGATCCGGCGCGCGAGCCCCTCGCGGCCGAAGCCGCAGTCGCTGGAGAGCACGAGCCGCTCGGGCGGCACGTACTCGAGGGCCTTGCGGATGATGCCCGCCACGAACTCCGGCGGCTCCACGGCCGCCGTCGAGTGGTTCACCACGCCGATGGCGATCTTCTTGTCGGTGCGGTGGTGCTTGAGCAGCGGCAGGTCACGCCCGTTCGTGGACGCGCACTCCAGCGTCAGCACGTCGGCCTTCGTCGCGAGCAGGTACGGCAGCGAGCGCTCGTAGGTCGGGCGCTCCCAGTGCAGCGGCTGCTGGTTGGGATTGCCCCAGCACGTGTGCAGCCAGATCTCGGTGTCCACGCCGGCGATCTCGCGGTTGACGGCCTCGGTGAAGAACTCGAGGTCCTTGTCCGTGGCCGTCCCGTTGGCGCCCGCGATGTGGTGCTGGGGCTCCTCGACCTGGATGACGCGGCAC
>DASYTM010000016.1:0-9435 GCA_036002345.1 Candidatus Methylomirabilota bacterium
CGGGGCCCGCGGTTTCCGTGCGCAAGATTCGCGCGCCCAGGCCGACCACGCGCCAGCCGCGGGCGCGCGCGGCGTCGACTTCGGCGCGCTCGAGCCCGCCCTCGGGGCCGACGAGCACGGCGAGGCGCTGCGGACGCGTCACCTCGGCGAGGACATCGGCCAGCGGCGGCGCGTCGCCCTCCCACAGGCAGAGCGCCAGGTCCGCGTCACGCGCCTCCTCGAGACACGCGGCCAGCGGGCGCGCGGGCGCCACGTCGGGCACGACGCGGCGGCCGCACTGCTTGGCGGCCTCGCGGACCACGCGCTGCCAGCGCGCGAGCCGCGCCGCGGCCTGCCGCTCGGCGAGCCGCACCACGGTGCGCGCGGCGATGGCGGGGACCACGCGCGCCACCCCGAGCTCGGTGGCGGCGCGGAGGATCGTCTCCAGCTTGTCGCCCTTGGGCAGGCCCTGCACGAGCGTGACGGCGAGCGGCGACTCGCCGGCGGCGTCGGCCACGCCGACGACGACGCCGGTGGCGCGCGGGCGCACCGCCTCCAGACGCACCGTGTAGTCGTGGCCGGCGCCGTCGCTGGCCACCACGGTGTCGCCCGGGCCCAGGCGCAGGACGCGCGCGAGGTGGCGCGTCTCGAGCGCGTCGAACGTCACGCGGCCGTCGACGACGCGCTCAGGCGCGATCGCGAAGCGGCGCATGCTCGCAGGCGAGCGTCGTCCAGCCTTCGATCGAGCGCGCGGCCACGCGGCGGAAGCCGCGGGCGGTGAGGGCGGCGGCCACGTCGTCGGCTTCCGCGTCGAGACAGCCGCCGGCCACCAGGGTGCCGCCGGGGGCGACGAGGCGGGCGTAGCGCGCGGCGAGCGCGCGATGCGCGGCGGCGAGGAGGTTCGCCAGCACGAGCGGCGCGGGCGCTGTCTCCAGCGAGGAGGCGTCGGCGAGCGTGCAGGTCACCTGGGCCTCGACACGATTGCGCGCGGCGTTCGCCACCGCCGACGCCACCGCGTCGGGATCGCTGTCCACGGCGAGCACCTCGCGGACGCCGAGGCGCGCGGCGGCGATGGCGAGGATGCCCGAGCCCGTGCCCAGGTCGATCGCCCGGGCGGGCGCGCCGCGCTCGACGAGGGTCTCGAGCAGCTCGAGGCAGCCCGCGGTGGAGCCGTGCTGGCCGGTGCCGAACGCGCGTCCGGGCTCGAGCGTGAGCACGAGGCGGCCGTCGCCGGGCGGCGTCTCCCACGGCGGGGCGATGGTGAGCCGCCGGCCGATGGCGAACGGCGCGAAGTGAGCGCGCCACGCCTCCGACCAGTCCTCGTCGGCGACCTCCGTCATGGCCGGGCGCTCGGCGCGCTTGAAGCCGAGCGACTCGAGGGCGCCGAGGTAGAGGTCCACGCTCCGCGCGAGCGCGTCGGTGTCGGCGGTCTCCGGAAAGAACGCGCGCAGGCGCGGGCGGCCGGGCGGATTCTCCTCTTCGACGACGCCGAGCGCGCCCAGCTCCCAGACGAAGTTGGTCAGGCCTTCGGCGGCATCGGGCGGGACGGCGACCGTGAGCTCCCAGTACCGCGAGCTCACGCTCAGCCCAGGAGCTTCTTCATTCGCTCGATGAACGCCGCGGCGAGGGGGCCGCGGTTCTCTTTCGACGCCGCCTCGAACGCCTCCAGCGCTTCGCGCTGCTTGGCGCTGAGCTTCTGCGGCACCTCGAGGAGCAGGCGGTAGCACGCGTCGCCGTGGCCGCGCTCGCGCAGCCGCGGCATGCCCTTGCCGCGCAGGCGCAGCACCTGGTGCGCCTGGCTGCCCGCCGCCACCTTGAGCTTGTCCGTCCCGTTCAGCACGGGGACGTCGACCTCCGCGCCCAGCGCGAGCTGCGTGAACGACACGGGCAGGTCGCAGAGGAGATCGGCGCCGTGGCGCGTGAAGATCGCGTGCTCACGGATGCGCACGAGCACGTAGAGGTCGCCGGCGGGGCCGCCGTTCACGCCGCTCGAGCCCTCGCCGGTCAGGCGCAGCTGCATGCCGTCGTCGATGCCGGGCGGGATCTTCACGCTGAGCAGGTGCTCGCCGCGCTGGCGGCCCTCGCCGCGGCACGCCTTGCACGGGCTCTTGTTGATCTGGCCCTCGCCGCCGCAGCGCGGGCACGGGCGCGCCACCGTGAGGAAGCCGTGGCTCATGCGGACCTCGCCGCGGCCCTGGCACGTGTCGCACGTGGTCTTGCGCGTGCCGGGCTCGCTGCCGCTGCCGCCGCACGGCTCGCAGCGCTCGAGGCGGGGGATCTGGACCTTGGTCTCGAGCCCCGCCGCCGCGTCCTCCAGCGTGATCTTCAGCTCGTACTGGAGGTCCTCGCCGCGCATGGCGCGCGAGCGCCCGCCGCGGCGCCCGCCCGCGCCCGAGAAGAAGTTCTCGAAGATGTCCTCGAAGAGCGTGCCGAAGCCGCCCTCGAAGCCGCCCCCCTCGGCCGCCCCCGGCGCCGTGCCGAAGCGGTCGTAGTGCGCGCGCTTGTCGGGATCGGAGAGGATCCCGTACGCCTCGCTGACTTCCTTGAAGCGCTCCTCGGACTTCTTGTCGCCGGGATTCTTGTCGGGGTGGTACTGCATGGCCAGCCCGCGATAGGCCTTCTTGAGCTCCGCCTCGGACGCGGTCGGCGCGACGCCGAGAACCTGGTAGTAGTCCTTCGCCGCCACCTAGGCCGCGTCCTCGTCCGGCGCCGCCGCTACCGCGACCAGGGCCGGGCGCACCACGCGCCCGTGCAGGAGGTACCCCGGCGCCGTCTCGCTGACGACGGTATCGGGCGCCGCGTCCACGCTCACCACGCGCGCGATGGCCTCGTGGCGCGTGGGGTCGAAGGGCTGGCCGACCGCGGAGTAGCGCGACACGCCGGCGCGCTCGATCACGCGCAGCAGCTCGCGCTGGATCAGCTCCACGCCCGCCACGACGCTGTCGGCGCCGCCCGCGGCGCGCGCAGAGGCGAGCGCGCGGTCGAGGTTGTCGAGCACGGGGATCAGGTCGCGCAGCAGGCCCTCGTTGGCGTAGCGCACGCGCTCCTCGGCGTCGCGCTGGGCGCGCCGGCGCACGTTGTCGGCCTCGGCCATGGCGCGCAGCATGCGGTCCTTCTGCTCCGCGAGCTCGCGCGTGAGCTCCTCCAGGCGTGGGTCGGTGGTTTCTTCGTCGCCCATGGGCTCAGGAGGGGAGATAGAGATCCTGCCGGACGCGCGAGAGCGCCTCCGTCACCTGCCGGGCGGTCTCGTTCACGATCGACATCACCTCGGGGTAGGGCAGCCGGCGTGGCCCCACCACGCCCAGGATCCCGAGGACCTGGTCGCGATAGAGGTACGTGGACGTGATGAGCGTGCACTCGCGCATGGCGTCCACGGGGTTCTCCTCGCCGATGGTCACGCGCACGCCGGCGTCGCCCGCCAGCGAGGTCATGAGATCGGCGAGGCGCTCCTTCTGCTCGAAGGTGCGCAGCAGCGCGCGCGTCTGCTCGATGTCCCAGAACTCCGGGTGGTCGAGGATGTTGATGGCGCCGCTCACGTACAGCGTGCGCCCGCGCAGCATGGCCACGATCTGCTCGGTGACACCGCGCGCGCGCGTGTGCAGCGCGTCGAGCGGGTCGGCGGGTGCCAGCTCCATGGCCACGATCTCCTCCACGCTGCGGTCGCGGAAGCGCCGCGTGAGCTCGCGCCCGATGGCGCGCGCCTCCTCCGCGTGGAGCGGCGGATCGAGGGCGATCTCACGCACGGTGATCCAGCCCGAGTCCGTGGCCACCACGGCCAGGGCGCGGTCCTCCTCGAGGGGCATGAGGTCCACGCGCGCGATGACCGTCTGCGCGAGCGGGGGCGCGAGCAAGAGGCCGGTGAGCCGCGTGGCCGTGGAGAGGTGCGACGACGCGCGCTCCATGAAGCCCTCGATGCCCGAGCGCCGCGACGGGAGCGTCGCGCCGGCCGGCGCGCCCGCGCCCGACGGCGGCGGGAACGAGTTCACGTAGAAGCGGTACGCCTTGTCGGTCGGAATGCGCCCCGCGCTCGTGTGGGGCTGGGCGAGATAGCCCATCTCCTCCAGGTCCGCCATCACGTTCCGAATCGTCGCCGGCGAGAGGTGTGGGAAGTGGCGCTTGGAGAGCACGCGGGAGCCGACGGGCTCCGCCGAGTCCACGTACTCGCGGATCAACGCGATCAGAACGTCTTGCTGGCGCGGGTCCATCTATCCGATTTTACAGCAGGTCTACGAAGAGCGCGTCGGACAGCAGAAAGCCCGATTCGGTCAGGCGCACCGTCCCGCCCTCCTGGCGCAGGTGGCCGGCTTCCCGCCAGTCCTCGATCCGCCGGGCCAGGGCCGGGTCCCCGGCGGCGCGCTCGGCCAGCCACGCGGCGGGCACGCCGTCGCTCATGCGCAGGCCCAGGATCAGGCGCTCGGCGGAGCGCTGGCGCGGCGTCAGGCGCTCGGCGGTCTCGACGGGGAGCGTTCCCGCCGCCACGGCGCCCGTCCAGCGCGCGAGGGGCTTGATGTTGCCATAGCGGACGTCGCCGACGAAGCCGCAGGCGCCGGGCCCGGCCGCGAGGTACTCGGCGGCACGCCAGTAGCCGAGGTTGTGCCGCGCGCGGCGGCCGGGGCGCGCGTAGTTCGAGACTTCGTAATGCTCGAAGCCGCGCGCGGTGGCGGCGCGGGCGAGCGCCCAGTACTGCGCGACCACCTCGTCTTCGGCGGGGAGGTTCGGCACGCTGGCGGGCGTCCACGCGCTGCCGCCGTCGAGCGTGAGGGCGTACGCGGAGACGTGATCGGGCGCCCAGTCGAGCACGCGCTCGAGGTCGCGCGCCCAGGTGTCCGCCGCGAGCCCGGGCAGGCCGTACATCACGTCCACGCTCACGTCGTCGCAGCCCGCCTCGCGGGCGGCGTCGAAGGCCGCGCGGGCGCGGCGGGCGTCGTGGAGCCGGCCGAGCGTCTTCAAGATCGCGTCGTCGAGCGACTGCACGCCGAGGCTCACGCGCGTCACGCCGGCGGCGCGGTAGCCGGCCAGGCGCGCGCGCGTCACGCTCTCGGGATTGCACTCCACGGTGATCTCGGCGTCGGGCGCCAGGCGCCAGTGCCGGCGCAGGCGGTCGAGCACGGCGGCCAGCGCGTCCGGCTCGAGCAGCGACGGCGTGCCGCCGCCCAGGAACACCGTGGCGAGCGTCACGTCGCCCGCCCAGTCGAGGGCGCCGAGGAGGTCGAGCTCGCCGTGCAGGGCCGCGAGGTAGGGATCCATCTGCCCGTCCGCGAGCGGCGCGGTGTTGAACGAGCAGTAGTGGCAGCGCTGCACGCAGAACGGAACATGCAGATAGAAGCCGAGCACGGACGACCGCGGAACGGAGCCGGCAACCATCTCGGGCGGGCCACCCACGGCCTGAGCCGGGCTCGCGGACCACGCTCCAATCAAGGGATGTACCTGGCGAGTCTCCACCAGCGCAGCCAGTGCCGATCGCTGTCCCAGGACCAGTAGATCAGGAACGCCTTGCCCTTGATCTTGTCCTTGCGGACGAAGCCCCAGTAACGGCTGTCCTGGGAGTTGTTGCGGTTGTCGCCCATGACGAAGTACGAGCCGGCCGGCACCACGGTGGGCTCGCAGCCGTAGGCGTAGCCGCAGTAGGCGGGCTGGGCGCGGTCGCCGAGCGGGCCCTCCACCTTGCGCACGTACGGCTCGACGAGCGGTTTGCCGTTGACGTACACCTGGTCGCCGCGCACCTGCACGGTGTCGCCGGGCGTGCCCACGATGCGCTTGATGAAGTCGCGCTTCTCGTCCTGGGGGTACTTGAAGACGATGATGTCGCCGCGCGCGGGCTCGCGGAAGCCGGGCATGCGGTGCTCGGTGAGCGGCACCTCGGGTCCGTAGAGGAACTTGTTCACGAGGATGTAGTCGCCCACGAGCAGGCTGTCCATCATCGAGCCCGAGGGGATCGTGAAGGCCTGGATGATGAGGGTGCGAATCACCAGGGCGAGCAGGATGGCGATGAAGATCGCCTCCGCGTACTCGCGGACGACGGACTTCCGCTTGCGCGCCGCCTCGACGGGCTCGGCCGCGACGTCCTCGGGCTTGTGGACGTCGGTCTCGCGCACGTCCATCACGTCTTCAGCACGGTCAGGAAGGCCTCCTGGGGGACTTCCACGCGGCCGACCTGTTTCATGCGCTTCTTGCCTTCCTTCTGCTTCTCGAGGAGCTTGCGCTTGCGCGTGATGTCACCGCCGTAGCACTTGGCGGTGACGTTCTTGCCCATGGCCTTCACCGTCTCGCGCGCGATGACGCGGCTGCCGATGGCGGCCTGGATGGCGACCTCGTAGAGTTGGCGCGGGATGACCCCGCGCAGCTTCTCCACGAGGGCCTTGCCCCGCTCGTAGGCCTTGTCGCGGTGGACGATGATGGACAGCGCGTCCACCGGATCGCCGTTCAACAGGATATCGAGCTTCACGAGATCCGACGGGCGGAAGTCGGCCAGCTCGTAGTCGAAGGAGGCGTAGCCCTTGGAGATCGACTTCAGCTTGTCGTAGAAGTCGATGACGATCTCGGAGAGCGGGAAGTCGAAGCGGATGTGCACGCGCTTGCCCATGTACTCCAGCGACTTGTGCTCGCCGCGCTTCTCCTGGGCCAGCTTGTAGATGGACGTCATGAACTCCGTCGGCACGTACACCGACGACCTCACGTACGGCTCCTGCATCTCCTCGATGCGGTCGGGCGTGGGCAGCTTCGAGGGGTTGTCGATCTCGAGCAGGTCGCCGGCCGTGGTGAGGATCTTGTACTGCACGGAGGGCGCGGTGACGATGAGCGAGAGGTTGAACTCGCGCTCCAGCCGCTCCTGCACGATCTCCATGTGGAGCATGCCGAGGAAGCCGCAGCGGAAGCCGTAGCCGAGCGCCATCGACGTCTCGGGCTCGAAGCTGAAGGCGGGGTCGTTGAGACGCAGCTTCTCGAGCGCGTCTCGCAGGCCTTCGTACTCGGTGTCCTCGATGGGGAAGAGGCCCGCGAACACCATGGCCTTGGCGTCGCGATACCCGGGGAACGGCTCCGCGGTCGGCCGCGCCGCCTCCGTGATGGTGTCGCCGATCTTGGCGTCGGCCACGCGCTTGATGGCGGCCGTGATGTAGCCGACCTGGCCCGCCGACAGCTCCTCCACCGGCCGCATGTCGGGGCTGAACACGCCGACCTGAGCCACGTCGTAGGTGCGGCCGTTCGACATGAGGAGGATCTTGGTGCCCGCGCGCACCCGCCCGTTGCGGATCCGGACGTAGATCACGACCCCCTGGTACGAGTCGTAGTAGGAGTCGAACACCAGCGCCTTGAGCGGCGCGTCGGCATCGCCCTCGGGCGGCGGAATGCGCGCGATGATCGCCTCCAGCACCTCCGGCACCCCGGTGCCGTGCTTGGCGGAGATGGCGAGGGCCTCGGTGCCGTCGAGGTCGAGGGTGTCGTGGATCTGCTGCCGCGTGCCGTCCACGTCGGCGGCGGGCAGGTCGATCTTGTTGATGACGGGGATGATCGTCAGCCCCGCGTCGGAGGCGAGGTAGAAGTTCGCGAGCGTCTGGGCCTCGATGCCCTGCGCGGCGTCCACGATGAGGATGGCGCCCTCGCACGCGGCGAGCGCGCGCGAGACCTCGTACGAGAAGTCCACGTGGCCCGGCGTGTCGATCAGGTTGAGCGTGTACTCCTGGCCGTCCCGCGCCTTGTAGAGCAGGCGCACCGTGTGCGCCTTGATGGTGATCCCGCGCTCGCGCTCGAGATCCATCGAGTCGAGCACCTGGTCCACGGCCTTCTTGGCGTCCATGGTGCCGGTCAGCGAGAGGAGCCGATCGGCCAGCGTCGACTTGCCGTGATCGATGTGGGCGACGATGGAAAAGTTACGGATTCTGGCGAGACTCACCGGCTCAGTCTAACACGCTGCAACGCGTCACCCGGAGCCGGAACATCGCGGAAAGACGGGTCACCGGGGCCCTGCCGTCAGCCGCGTGTGGTCGGGGACGACGGCGCCCGACTCGAGGATCACGCCCGGCGCGATCTCCACGTCGGCGCCGATCTTGACGTCGGCGCCGACCACGCAGTCGCAGAGCACGGAGCCCTCCCCGACGTCCACGCGCTCCCACAGCACGGCCCCCTCCACGCGGGCGCCGGGCGCGACGCGCGCGCGATCGCCCAGGACCGCCCGCGGCCCGACGCTCGCGCCGACCTGCACCGAGGCCTCGGCGCCCACGACGCTCGGCGCCTCCAGCCGCGCGCCCGTGGCCACGAACGCGGTGGGCTCGACCCAGCAGCCGTCGCGCAGCTCGCCGGGCGGCGCCAGCGGCGTCTTCACCTCGCCCGCGAGCAGGTCCATCTGCGCGGCGCGATACGCGGCGGGACTGCCGATGTCGCGCCAGTAGGCGTCGGCCGTCCAGCCGTAGCACGGCACCCCGTCGGCGATGAGCCCGGGGAACACCTCGCGCTCGACAGAGACGACCTGGCGCGCGGGAATACGCTCGAGGAGCGCGGCGTCGACGAGGTAGACGCCCGCGTTGATGGTGTTGGTGCTGATCGGCTCGTCGAGGCCGGGCTTCTCGCGGAAGCGCTCGAGCCGTCCGTCCGGCGCCGTCTCCACGAGCCCGTACGGGCGCGGATCGGGCATGGGATGAAGGAAGATCGTGGTGCGCGAGCCGCGCGCCTCGTGGAAGGCGCGCATGGCCGAGAGATCGGCGTCGGTGAGGACGTCGCCGTTGAGCACGAAGACGGTGCCGCTCGTGAGGTCGGCGGCGTTGCGGATGCCGCCGCCGGTGCCGAGAGGCTCCGCCTCGATCACGTAGCGCAGCCGCACGCCGAGGTGCCCGGCCTCGCCCAGCGCGGCGCGCACGTCGTCCACGCGATACGAGCAGGCGAGGATGACGTCGGTCACGCCGTGCTGGCGCAGCAGCGCGAGCTGGTAGGCGAGGAACGGCCGGTTCAGGAGCGGCACCACCGGCTTGGCGCGGGCCAGCGTCAGGGGACGCAGGCGCGTGCCCTGGCCGCCGGCGAGGATGACCGCCTGGGTGGCGGCGCTTACGCGCCGGGGGCCCAGGGCTGCGCCTCGCTGATCAGCATCACGGGAATTCCGTCCCGGATCGGGTAGGCCTTGCGGCACGCCCGGCAGATGATGCGGGTCTCCTCGAAGAGCAGGTCGCCCTTGCACTGCGGGCACACGAGAATCGCCTTCAGTTCTTCGTCGATCATTGGCCACCTCCTTTCGTCGCCTGCAGTCGGCGCTTGAACCATTCCACCGTCAGTTTGAGTCCCTCGTCGGTGTCCACGCGCGGCTCCCAGCCGAGCAGCGACTTCGCCCGCGTGATGTCGGGCTGACGCACCTTGGGATCGTCCACGGGCAACGCGCGGAAGACGATCTCGCTGCGCGAGCCGGTGAGGCGGAGGATCCGCTTCGCGAGCTCCAGCAGGGTCATTTCTTGCGGGTTGCCGATGTTGATC
>DASYTM010000017.1:0-23520 GCA_036002345.1 Candidatus Methylomirabilota bacterium
AGGCGTGCAGCAGATCAAGGTCGGCGGCAAGAGCCGCCTCGTCTGTCCCGCCGACACCGCCTACGGCGACCGCGGCGCCCCGCCCAAGATCAAGCCGGGCGCGACCCTGGTCTTCGAGGTGGAGCTCCTCGAAATCGTGAAGTAGCGACGCGAGCGGACGCCAGGGGTCAGAGGGGCGCCCGGGTTCACCCCGGGCGCCCCGAACGTTTGGGGAGTTTGAGGGGCCCTTCGAGGCCCCTCAAATATCGAAGTAGAGGGCGAACTCGTACGGGTGCGGGCGCAGCCGCACCGGATCCACTTCGTTCTTCCGCTTGTAGTCGATCCACGTCTCGATCACGTCCGGCGTGAAGACGTCGCCCTTCAGCAGCCAGTCGTGGCTCTTCTCGAGGTTGTCGAGCACGATGTCGAGCGCGCCGGGCAGCTGCTTGATCTTCTTCTGCTCGGCGGGCGGCAGCTCGTAGAGGTCCTTGTCCACGGGCTTGCCCGGATCGATCTTGTTGGCGACGCCGTCGAGGCCCGCCATCACGCACGCCGCGAACGAGAGGTACGGGTTGCACGTCGGGTCCGGCGTGCGGAACTCGATGCGCTTCGCCCCTTCGGCCTTGGAGTACATCGGGATGCGGATGGCCGCGGAGCGGTTGCGCTGGCTGTACACGAGGTTGATCGGGGCTTCATAACCCGGCACGAGCCGCTTGTAGGAGTTCGTCGACGGCGCGATCAGCGCCAGCAGCGCGGGCGCGTGTTTGAGGATGCCGCCGATGTAGTACATGCAGGTCTTGCTGATGTCGGCGTAGCCCCCGCGCTCGTAGAAGAGGTTCTTGCCGCCCTTCCACAGCGACTGGTGCGTGTGCATGCCGGAGCCGTTGTCCTGGAAGAGCGGTTTGGGCATGAAGGTGGCGGTCTTGCCCCACTTCCGCGCGGTGTTCTTCGCGACGTACTTGTACCACATGACCTTGTCGGCCATCTTCGTCAGCGTGTCGTAGCGCATGTCGACTTCGGTCTGCCCGCCCGTCGCCACCTCGTGGTGGTGCACCTCGATGCGCACCCCCACCGACTCCAGGGCCAGCACCATGTCCGACCGGATGTCCTGGAACTTGTCCATGGGCGGAACCGGGAAGTAGCCCTGCTTGTAACGGGGCTTGTAGCCGAGGTTCGGCCGGTCCGCCGTGCCCTCGAGGCCGCTGTTCCACGCGCCGGCCTCGGAGTCGATGAAGTAGTAGCCGGCATTGTACGTCTGGTCGAAGCGGATGGAGTCGAAGAAGAAGAACTCGAGCTCGGGGCCGATGAAGATCGTGTCGGCCACGCCCGTTTTCTTCACATAGGCTTCGGCCTTCTGGGCGATGTGACGCGGGTCGCGCGTGTACGCCTTGCCCGTCACCGGGTCCTTGACGTTGCAGATCAGCACCAGCGTCGGGACGGCCGTGAACGGATCCATCTGCGCCGTCGAGGGGTCGGGCATGAGGAGCATGTCGGACTCGTCGATGGTCTGGAAGCCGCGGATCGACGAGCCGTCGAAGCCGAGACCGTCCTCGAAGATGTCTTCCCTCAGCTCGGATACCGGAATCGAAAAGTGCTGCCAGAGGCCTGGCAGGTCGATGAAGCGGAGATCGACGATCTGGGCGCCTTTCTCCTTGGCCAGCTTGAGGACGTCCTTGGAATTCATGTGCGGCTCGTCTCCTTCTACCGATGAGGTCCGGTTACCTTAGTGCAACTGCTGTCGTGAAATCAACCCGGCCTTGCATCAGTGGGCCGGACGGGGTTTGGCCTCCGCCGCGCGCATCGCGTCCGCGAAGGCGCCCGTGGTGCTCGAGAACTCCCCGTACTGGCCGCCGCCCATGGCGTAGGCCGTCTCCGAGTGCTGCGAGAGATCGAGACCCGCGACCTCGTCCTCGTCGCTCACCCGGAGGCCGACCGTCGCGTCCACGATCTTCAAGATGATCCACGTCATGACCACCGCCATCAGCATGGTGGCGACGACGGCGATGGCCTGGGTCACGAGCTGGCCGGGGTTGCCGAAGAAGAGGCCGTCGGCGCCCGCGTCGTTGATGGCCTTGCTCGCGAAGAGCCCGGTGGCGAGGGCGCCCCACGAGCCGCCGACCCCGTGCACGCCGACCACGTCGAGCGAGTCGTCGTAGCCGAGCTTCTGCTTCAAATTACACGCGGTGTAGCAGAGCGCGCCCGCCACGGCCCCGATCACCATGGACGACAGCGGACCCACGTAGCCGGAGGCGGGCGTGATGGCCACCAGCCCCGCCACCGCGCCCGAGGCCGCGCCGAGCACGGTCGGCTTGCCGCGCATCGCCCACTCCGTGAACATCCAGCCCAGCGCGGCGGCGGCCGCGCCGGTGTTGGTGGCCAGGAAGGCGCTCGCGGCCAGGCCGTTGGCCTCCAGCGCGCTGCCCGCGTTGAAGCCGAACCAGCCGAACCAGAGGAGGCCCGCCCCCATCACCGTCATGGGCAGGTTGTGCGGCTGCATCGGCTGGTGGCCGTAGCCGCGCCGCCGGCCGAGGACGATCGCGCACACGAGCGCCGAGACGCCGGAGGAGATGTGCACCACGGTGCCGCCCGCGAAGTCGAGCGCCCCGAGCCTCTTGAGCCAGCCGCCGTCGCCCCACACCCAGTGCGCGAGCGGATCGTAGACGAACGTCGCCCACAGCACCGTGAAGAGCAGGAACGCCGAGAACTTCTTGCGCTCGGCGAAGGCGCCCGTGATCAGCGCCGGCGTGATGATCGCGAACATCATCTGGAAGAGCATGAACGCCTGGTGCGGGATGGTCTTGCTGTAGGCGTCGAAGGGCTCCGTCCCCACCCCGCGCAGGCCGATCCACTCCAGCCCGCCGATGATCCCGCCCTTGTCGGGGCCGAAGGCCAGGCTGTAGCCCCACAGCACCCACTGGATCGAGATGACGGCCATGATGATGAAGGACTGCATGAGGGTGGCCAGGGCGTTCTTCTGGCGCACCATGCCGCCGTAGAAGAGGGCGAGGCCGGGCGCCGTCATCAGGAGCACGAGCGCGGAGGCGCTCAGCATCCACGCGGTGTCGCCGCGGTCGATCTTCGAGGCCGGCGGGGGCGGCGGCGGCCGGCGCCGCGGGCTGCTGGGCCAGCACTGCGCTCACGCTGCCGACGAGCACGAGCACGGTGACGACGCCAAGTATCAGTCGCTTCACGACGCTCTCCTTTGTCATAGGGCCGACTGGTCGCGCTCGCCCGTGCGGATGCGGATGGCCGTCTCCACGGGCGTCACGAAGATCTTGCCGTCGCCGATGTTCCCCGTCTTCGCGGCCGCAGCCACGACGTCGGTCACCTTCTCGACGAAGTGATCGGGCACGACGACCTCGACCTTGATCTTGGGGAGGAAATCGACCGTGTACTCGCCGCCGCGGTAGAGCTCGGTGTGGCCCTTCTGGCGGCCGAATCCGCGAACCTCCGACACGGTCATGCCGATCACGCCGATGCCGGTCAGCGCCTCCTTGACGTCGTCCAGCTTGAACGGCTTGATGATCGCCTCGATCTTCTTCATGCGGTCCTCCCGGGGGCGTTAGAGCAACGGACGTGCCGCGGCTGGAATCCTACAACACCGAAATGTCGCGTGCTTGTGGGACGGTGGGCCGTCCTCCGCTGCCCAAACTTCGGGCAGCCTCGCGCCGACTGCTCAGGCTTCGGGCGTTCTCAGGGCCGCCGCTGCGGGATGTTGTGCTTGCGCATCTTGGAGTAGAGCGTGGGCCGGCGCAGACCCAGCAACGCCGCCGCCGCCTGCTTGTTCCACCGGGTGGATTCGAGCGCCTTGAGGATGGACGCGCGCTCGATCTCCTCCAGCGAGCCCGCCGGGACCTCGGAGGGCGTGATGGCGCTGCCGCCTCCTTCCCCCGCCGCGTGCTGGAGCGACTCCGGCAGGTCCGCGAGCGTGATCTCCTTGCCGCGCGCCACGAGCACCGCGCGCTCGATGGCGTGCTGGAGCTCGCGCACGTTGCCGGGCCACGAGTACGAGAGCAGGCGCCGGTAGGCCTCGGGCTCGATGGCGTCGGCGCCGCGCTGGTGCTTGGCGCGGTAGCGGTCGAGGAACGCCCGCACGAGGATCGGCACGTCCTCGCGGCGCTCGCGCAGCGGCGGCACGGCGATGGTGACGGTGTTGATGCGGAAGTAGAGATCCTGCCGGAGCGAGCCTTCCTTCACCGCCTGCTCGGGATTGCGGTTGGTGGACGAGAGCAGCCGGAAGTCCACGGGGATGGACTTGGCGCCACCGATGCGCCGCACCACGCGCTCCTCGAGCACGCGCAGGAGCTTGGCCTGGAGATCCGGCGGCATCTCGGTGATCTCGTCCAGCAGCAGCGAGCCCTTGTGCGCCTCCTCCAGCAGGCCCACCTTCTCCATGGTCGCGCCCGTGAACGAGCCCTTCGTGTGGCCGAAGAGCTCGGACTCGATGAGGTCCTTGGGCAAGGCCGCGCAGTTGATCTTGACGAACGGCCCGTCGCGGCGGCCCGAGCGGTCGTGCAGCGCGTTGGCGATCAGCTCCTTGCCGGTGCCGCTCTCGCCGAGGATCAGCACGTTGGCGTCGGCGTCGGCCACCGAGACGAACGTCTCCAGCACGCGCTGGATGCCGGGCGCCCCGCCGAGGATCTCGCTGTCCGCCGACTGGTCGGCGAGGCGCCGCCGCAGCTCGGTGTTCTCGACCACGAGCTTGCGGTGCTCGAGCGCGTTCTTGATGAGGCCCACCACCTCGTCGGGATCGAACGGCTTCTCGAGCACGTAGAAGGCGCCCGCGCCCTTGGTCGCCTCCATGGCCTTGCGCACCGAGCCGTAGGCGGTGATCACGATGACCTCCACCGCCGCGTCGCGCGCCTTCAGCTCGCGCGTGAGTGTGAGGCCGTCGCCATCCGGCAGCATGAGGTCGACGATGGCGGCCTGCACGTCGGTCTGCGCCACCGCGGCCAGCGCCGTGCGGACGCTGCCGGCCAGCCGTACCGACCAGCCCTCCGCCTCCAGCGTCAGCCGGAGACCGTCCGCGATGGACGCCTCATCGTCGACCACGAGCACGGTCTGCCGGCTCACGAGTGCTTCCCCTCCGCCTGCCCCGGCGCGGTGTCGAACGGAAGCCGGATGGTGACGCGCGTGCCCTGGCCGACGACGCTGTGGATGGTCAGCTCGCCGCCGTGCAGGTCGACGACCGAGCGCGCGATGGCCATGCCGAGTCCGGTGCCGTGCGGCTTGGTGGTGAAGAACAGGTCGAAGATGCGCGCCAGCGTCTCGTCCGACATGCCGCCGCCCGTGTCCTCGATGCTGATGGTCAGCGACTTCGCGTCGGCGGCCCACGTCGTGGTGATGGTCAGGCGCCCGCCGGGCGCCAGCGACTCCAGCGCGTTCAGGATCAGGTTCAGGAACGCCTTGCGCAGCTCGCGCGCGTCGAGCATCGCGTGCGGCGGGCACGCCGGGTCGTAGACGCGGAAGATCTCGATGCCCTCGGTGGCGATGCGCGCCTGCGCGAACGACACGCACTCGTCGAGCAGCGCGTGCAGGGCCACGGGCGCGCGGTGCAGCTCCGGCGGCCGCCCGAACGCGGTGATCTCGGACACGACGGCGGCGAGGTGGTCCACGGTGCCCGAGATCTTCTGCGCCAGCCCCGCGCCCTCGGTGTCCCCCGACTTGATCAGCCGCTGCTCGAGGTGGCGCGCGTAGAGGCGGAGCCCGGCCAGGGGGTTCTTCAGCTCGTGGGCGACCTGGGTGGCCATGCGCCCCAGCGCCGCGAGGGCGCCGCTGCGCAGCCGCTCCAGCTCGTGGGTGTTGCGGATGGCCACCGCCGCCTGCGACGAGAAGAGCGCGAGCAGCTCGAGGTCGTCCTCGGTCGGCTCCACGCGCGCGGGCGTCTCGATCACGAGCGCGCCGGCGGGCCCGCGCTGCACCAGGAGCGGCGCCGCCACGATGGCGCCCGCCTCCATGCCCGGGAACGTCGCGGGCACGCCCTTGTCCATCGCGTCGCGCGCGGCCTGCTCGAGGGCCGGCCACGAGGGCGGCGGCGACCCCGCGCTCGCCATGGGCAGGAGCCGGCCCTGCTGGAGCTGGAAGACGACGCAGCGCTCGGCCTCCGTGGTCTCCACGGTGGCCTGGGCCACCGCGTCGAGCACACGGTCCATCACCCCCGAGGAGGCGAGCGTCTGGCCCACGGCCAGGAGCCGCTCGCGGTCGCGGGCCCAGCGGCGCGTGGCGAGGGCGCGCGAGATCTTGCTGCGCAGCTCGTCGCGCACGAACGGCTTGGTGAGGTAATCGAAGGCGCCGCGCTGCACGGCGTCGACCGCCGTCTCGATCGTGCCGTGCGCGGTCATGATGAGCACGGGCAGCCGCGGCTGGCGCTCGTGCAGGCTCTCCATGAGGCGGATGCCGTCCATCGGCTCCATGCGGAGGTCGAGGAGGGCGAGGTCGAAGCGCGAGCCGTCCGCCGCGCCGATCGCCGCGTGCGGGTCGCGGGTGGCCATGACGTCGAAGCCCATGGCCGTCAGCCGCATCTCGAGCACTTCGAGGATGGCCGCATCGTCGTCGACGACCAACACGCGTCGCATCACCGGCGGCGCTCCAGTCTCAGGTCGAGCTGCTTGATGCGCTCGAGGTCGGCGCGCAGCCGGTCCGTCTCGGCCTGGCGCGAGACGACCTCCTGGCGCAGGCGCGCCACGTCCTCGCGCAGCCGCGTCACGTCCGACTCGCGCGCGTGCAGCTCGGTGCGCAGGCGGATCAGCTCGTCGCGCGTGGTCACGATGGCCGCCGCCATGTCGCGGCTCTCCAGAGCGCGCGTCGCCTGCGGATCGTCGGGGTAGCGGGTGAGGAAATCGTCGTAGAGCGCGACGGCCTGGCGGAAGCGCAGCTCGTCGACCGCGCGGTCCGCGCGCCCGAGCAGCATGGCGGCGGGACGGAACGGCCACCACGTCGAGGTCGCGCACCCGCTCACGGCCAGGGCGAGCAGGACGACGGCCAGCGCGCGCGCCGGGGCCCTCACAGCTCGCGCGGCAGGAGAACCGTGAACCGGCTTCCCTTGCCCTCCTGCGACTCCACGGTGACGCGCCCGCCGTGGGCCTGGACCACGCCGCGCACGACGGCGAGGCCGAGACCGGTGCCGCCGCGGTCGCGGTGGGCCTGCCGCCACGACTCGAAGATGTGCGGCACGGCGCCCGCCGGGATGCCGACGCCGGTGTCCTCGACCTGGATCTCGATCTCCGGCCCCGCGTCGATGAGCCGCACCACCACGCGGCCCCCGCGCGGCGTGAAGCGGACGGCGTTGGCGACCAGGTTCACGACCACCTGCGCGAGCCGGTCCTCGTCGCCGCGCGCCTCGAAGCGCTCGCCCGTGCGCTCGCGCGCCAGGGTGAGCCCACCCTCCTCGGCCTGCGGCCGGAGCTCCTCGACGGCACGCCCCACCACGCGCGCCACGTCCACCTTCTCGCGCGCCAGGGGCAGCACGCCCGCGCGCAGCCGCGACAGCTCGAGCATCTGGTTGACGAGCCGGAGCAGGCGATCGGTCGAGTGGCCGATGACGGTCACCAGCCGGGCCTGCTTGGGATTCAGCGCGCCCGGCACGCCGTCGCGCAGCAGGTGCGCGGCCTCGCGGACGGACGTGAGCGGCGAGCGGAGCTCGTGGGAGAGCGTGGCGAAGAACTCCTCCTTCGTTTCGTCGATCCGACGCAATTGCGCGGCCATCGCGTTGAAGGAGCGGGCGAGGCCGCCGATCTCGTCGCGCGCCACGTCGGGGATCGGCTCGCGGTAGGAGCCGGCGGCCACCGCCGTGGTCGCCGCCGAGAGCCGCCGCAGCGAGCGGGTGATCCCGTAGGCGAGCCAGGCCGTGCCGGCGAGGGCCAGCACCACGGCGGCGCCGAGCGCCAGGAGCACGCCCGTCCAGGTCCGCGCCTCCAGCCGCGCCGCCTCGGCCTGCGCCGCGGCCACGCGCGCGTGGGTGGCGTCGATCAGCCGCTCCAGCGCGGCCTCCACCCGCTCGCCGAGGACGCGCCCCCGCGCCTCGTCGGGCGCGCGGTCCCGCCCGGAGCGCGCCTGGTCGGTGGCGACCACCGCGCGATAGGCGTCGAAGGCCGCCGCGGCCTCCGCCAGGAGCACCTGCTCGTGCGGCGTGCGCACGAGGCCGCGCAGCCGCTCGAACTCGCCCTGCACGCGCGCCGCGCCCTCCCGCCAGGCCGCGGCATAGCGCGGGTCCCGCAGCACGGTGAAGCGGGCCTCCAGCCGCGCGAGCGACAGCAGGTGGTCGCGCAGGCCGGTCGTCACCCGCAGCGCGGGCACGGTCTGGGTGGTGATCTCGCGGTTGACCGAGACGAGCCGTCCCACGGCGCCGAGACTCAGCGCGCCGACCCCGGCCAGGACCAGGATCACCAGCGACGACGTGAGGAAGATCTTCGAGGCAAGCCGCATGGGGGGTCTTTTGTCGTACTTGCTACTCAGTCAGGGTGCCACCGATGCGCGGTCCGGAGCAAGCACAACCCCTGGCGTCCTACGCCGCCTCCCGCCACACATTCCGGCCCTGGGTCTCGCGGAGGAGGAGGCTCAGGAGCGCCGCGGCCAGCACGAAGGCCGTGCACACGGCGAAGGCCGCCCGGTACGCCTCCACCGGATAGGCGCGCGCCCCCCCGGCCGTCACCGCGCCCGCCCACCGCGCGTCGAGCACGGCGCCGACCGGCCCCTGGGTCAGGGCGGCGCCGAGGAAGCCGCCGAGGTTCACGACGGCCACGGCGAGGCCCGCCAGCTCCGGCGGGTTCACCTCGCGCCCGATCGGCCACGTCAGCACGAAGGCCCCCCCGAAGACGCCCATCCCGAAGAAGATCGCGGCCACCGCCCACAGCGGGACGACGCCGAGGGTGCCGAGGAAGATCGCCCACACGGCGAGGAGCGCGACGGTGAGCGCGACGAAGGGCGTCTTGCGCCGCTGCAGCACCGTGTCGGAGACGAAGCCGGTGAGCGGCGCCGCGCCGAGCAGCGCGATGGAGGTCGCGGCCGCGACGGTCGCCGCCGCCGTCGTGCCCAGGCCGTAGACGTCGCGCAGGAAGGGCACCGCCCACAGGAAGAGGTTGCCGAGCGCCGAGTACAGACAGAAGAAGGCGAGGAAGATCGGCCACGTGTGCGCGTTGCCGAGGATCATGCGCATGCCGCGCAGCACGGCGCCCCAGCGGGGCGGCGGATCGGCGGCCGCCGCGGCGGGCCGGTCGCGCAGCACGGCCAGGCACACCAGCGAGCACGCCAGCGTGACGGCGCCGATGATGACGAGCGCGCCCCGCCAGCCCGCGAGCGCCATCAGCAGGGCCAGGGGTGCTGCGGCCACGAGCGCGCCGACCACGCCCACGGTGGCCGAGACCGCCGACAGGAAGCCGAAGCGCTCGGGCGGAAACCACGTGGCGGCCACCTTGAGCGTGCCGATGAACGTGACGGTCGCGCCGAGCCCGACGGCGAAGCGGCCCGCGAAGAGCATGGCCGTGCCGCCCGCCACGCCCATGGCCAGCGTGCCCAGCGCCATCACCGCGCCGCCCGCCGCCACCACGCGCCGCGCGCCGAAGGCCTCGAGGAGGATGCCCGCGGGCACCATGAAGCCCGCGTACGAGTAGAAGTACGTCGCCGAGACCAGACCGATCACGGCGCCGGTGACGCCGAAGGTCTCCATGATGTCGCGCGCCATGACACCGGGCGCGTTGCGATGGAAGAAGGCGATGAGGAAGAGCGCGGCCGGCATCGACCACATGAGCCATGCCGTGGCGGCGCGCATGGCCCATGATACGCCGCGCCCGCGATTGCAAAGGGTGGGGGCGCAGACTACTATGACCGCCGCCATGGAATTCGGTTTTTCGCTGCCCGGCCGTGGTCCGCTCGCCGGGGCCGACACGATCTGGAAGCTCGCGACGAAAGCCGAGGCGCTGCGCTTCTCCTCGCTGTTCGTCACCGATCACGTCGTGCTGCCCGCCTCGATGGCGCGCTCGACGTATCCGTACTCGACGACGGGCCAGCTTCCGGGCGGCGCCGCGCAGGACTATTTCGAGCCGCTGGTGACGCTGGGCTGGCTGGCGCACGCGACGAAGAAGGTGCGCCTCGGCACGAGCGTGCTCGTGGTGCCGTACCGCAATCCAGTACTCGTGGCCAAGATGCTGGCCACCCTCGACCGGCTCTCGGGCGGCCTCATCATCCTCGGCGCCGGCGTGGGCTGGCTGCGCGAGGAGTTCGAGGCGCTCGCGGCGCCGTCGTTCGAGGCGCGCGGGGCCGTGACCGACGAGTACCTGAAGCTGATGCGCGCGGCGTGGACGACCGACCCCGTGAGCTTCCAGGGGCGCCACTACACCGTGCGCGCCGTGCACGCGCTGCCCAAGCCCGCGCAGAAGAAAGGGATCCCCGTCTGGATCGGCGGCCACACCGACGCCGCCGTGCGCCGCGCCGCCGTGCTCGGCGACGCGTGGCATCCCATCGCGCTGCGTCCGCCCGGCAACCTGTTCCCCGACGAGTACGCCAAGCGCGCCAAGCAGCTCCGCGCGTGGGCGCAGGAGGCGGGCCGCGATCCGAAGTCCGTGGAGCTGACCGTGCGCGTGCCGATGGAGGTGCGCGGCAAGGGCGCGAAGACGCCGGCCGGTGACCGGCCGCTCTTCCAGGGGACGCCGGCCGAAGTCATCGCGGACATCCGCGCCTACCAGGCGGCGGGCGTGACGCACTTCGTGTTCGATCCGACCGTGCCCGAGCTCAAGGCCACCCTCGCCAACATGGAGCGCTTCGCCCACGACGTGCGCGGCAAGGTCATGAAGGCGCCGCGCCGATGATCACCCACGACGAGGCGGTCCGGCTCATCGAGGGTCCGCCGGGCGGGCTCGACGAGCTCCTGGCGCGCGCCGCCGCCATGCGTGACGCCCGCGGCCGCGTGGTGACGTTCTCCGCGAAGGTGTTCGTGCCGCTCACCACGCTCTGTCGCGACGACTGCGGCTACTGCACGTTCCGCCGCGACCCGGGCCAGCCGGGCGCGCACACGATGAGCCCCGAGGAAGTGGTGGCGCTGGCGCAGGCCGGCGCGCGGCTCGGGGCCAAGGAAGCGCTCTTCTCGCTCGGTGACCGGCCCGAGGCGCGCTTCGCCGAGCACCGGGAGTTCTTGAAGGCGCGCGGCCATCGCACGACGCTGTCGTACCTGCGCGCGGTGTGCGCGACGACGCTGGGGGAGACGCCGCTCCTGCCCCACGTGAATCCCGGGCTCATGGCCGAGCGCGACCTCGCCGCCCTGCGCGAGGTGAGCGTGAGCATGGGCCTCATGCTCGAGACGATGTCGGAGCGGCTGCTCGAGCCCGGCGGCGCTCACCACGGCGCGCCGGACAAGGTGCCCGCCAGGCGGCTCCGGACGATCGAGCTCGCCGGCAAGCTGGCCATCCCCTTCACCACGGGGATCCTCATCGGCATCGGCGAGACACCGCGCGAGCGCGCCGACGCGCTCTGCGCCATCCGCGATCTGCACGAGCGCTACGGCCACGTCCAGGAAGTGATCGTGCAGAACTTCCGCGTGAAGCCGACGATCCCCATGAAGGACGCGGCCGAGCCCACGCTCGACGAGCTCCTGCGCGCGCTCGCGGTGGCGCGCCTGGTGTTGCCGCCCGACGTCAGCCTGCAGGCTCCGCCGAACCTCAGCCCGCGCGTGTACCCGCGGCTGCTGGCGGCCGGCCTCAACGACTGGGGCGGCATCTCGCCGCTCACGCCCGATCACATCAACCCCGAGAAGCCCTGGCCCGGGCTCGCGAATCTCCGCGATGCAACCGC
Organism: Candidatus Methylomirabilota bacterium; assembly: GCA_036002345.1. GTDB lineage: Bacteria > Methylomirabilota > Methylomirabilia > Rokubacteriales > CSP1-6 > AR12. Next base: position 11,761 of record DASYTM010000017.1, read on the forward strand.
GGCCGCCGGCTTCGACTTCCGCGAGCGCCTCGCCGTCTATCCCGCGTTCGCCACGCGCCCGGAGTTCGTCGACGAGACGCTCCGTGCCCGCGTGGCCGCGCTGGTGGACGACGACGGGCTCGTCAGGTGTGCGCATGAGCACTGGCGACGCTGGTAGCCCGGGCGCGGCCCTCGACCGCGCGTCCCGCGAGGTTCGCCGCATTCTCGACGGTGTGCTGGCGGGTCACGAGGTGTCCGTGGCCGACGCGGGCGTGCTGGCCCGCGCGGCCGGCCGCGACCTGCTCGCGCTGACCGTCGCCGCCGACGAGCTGCGCCGCCGCCACGTCGGCGACACCGTGACGTTCGTGGTGAACCGCAACGTCAACTTCACGAACGTCTGCATCAAGCACTGCGGCTTCTGCGCCTTCAGCCGCGACCACCGCGAGGAGGAAGGCTACTTCCTCCCCATCGAGGAGATCGTGCGGCGCGCGCGCGAGGCGGCGGACATGGGCGCGACCGAGGTGTGCATCCAGGCGGGGCTACCGCCCAAGCTCGACGGCCGCTACTACATCGACCTCACGCGCGCGATCCACGCCGTGCTGCCGGAGCTGCACATCCACGCCTTCTCGCCGGAGGAAGTGCTCTACGGCAGCGTGAGATCGGGGCTTCCAATCAAAGAGTATCTGGCGGAGTTGAAGGAAGCCGGGCTCGGAACACTACCCGGAACTTCGGCAGAGATACTCGTCCAGGAGATCCGCGACGTGATAGCGAAGGGCCGGATCACCGTGGACCAGTGGGTGGAGGTCGTCACTACCGCCCACGCCCTGGGCATCCGCACGACCTCCACCATCATGTACGCCCACGTGGAGACGCCGGAGCACTGGGTGCGGCACATGGCGCTGCTCCGCGCCATCCAGAAGGACACCGGCGGCTTCACGGAGTTCGTGCCGCTGTCGCTCATCCACTCCGAGGCGCCGATGTACGCCAAGGGGCTCGTGCCCGGGGTGCGCCCGGGCGCGACCGGCGGCGAGGTCATCCGCATGCACGCGCTCGCGCGCGTGATGCTCGGCCCCCATCTGAAGAACATCCAGGCCTCGTGGGTGAAGGAAGGACCAAAGCTCGCCCAGCTCCTGCTCGACGCGGGCGCCAACGACCTGGGTGGCACGCTGATCAACGAATCCATCTCGACCTCGGCGGGCGCGGGCTACGGCCAGCTCGTGGGCCCGGGCGAGATCGTGCGACTCATCCGCGACGCCGGGCGCGCGCCCGCCCAGCGCGACACGCTCTATCGCATCGTCAAGCGATACGCGGATGGTGAAACGGTCGACTCGCCGCTCGACACGGTGGAGAACGCGGAAGCGCGCTTCGGCTCGTACCGCCGTCTCATCGCGTCGGGTGAGTTCCGTTTCCGCGACCGGTAGCCGTGCACGGCCGGCTGTGGTATTAGTGCACTCCACATCCCACTCGACCGAGGAGGACCTCCTGTGGCGAAGATGATGAGCAAGCCCGCTGTCCTGGCGCACCTCGCGGCGAAGACGAACCTCACCAAGAAGCAGATCGCCGAGGTGTTCGACGAGACCCTGTCGCTCGCCACCAAGGAAGCGAAGAACGGCTTCGTGCTTCCCGGCTTCGGCAAACTGGTGCTGGCGAACCGGAAGGCGCGGATGGGTCGGAATCCGCAGACCGGCGAGGCGATCAAGATCCCCGCGAAGCGCGTCTGCAAGTTCCGTCTCGCGAAGAGCGTGAAGGACGCGGTGCTTGGGACGAAGAAGTAAGTCCCGCCGTCCGACACCGGATCTCCACGAGACTTCTCCTGAGACCGGGCGCCCGTCGGCGCCGTCTCTCGCCTCCGCGACGCTTCCGCGCGTCTGGCAGGGCATCGGCTACCGCCCCCTGCCCGACGCCGCGGCGGCCCGTCCGCTCTTCGATTTTGCCGCGCTGTCCTGGCCCGCGGCGCCGCCGGCGCTCGCCTGGGGCGCGCACGCGGCGGGCGACCGCGGCGAGCGCCTCATCGGTGCCCTCGTCGCCGAGCAGCACCGCGGCGACGTCCTGCTGCACGGCCCCGTGGTGAGCACCGACGCGGGGCTCGACGATCCCCTCGAGGTCGCCTCCCAGCTCGTGGCGGCCGCCCTCGATCACGCGACCGCCCTCGGCGCCACGACGGTTTTTGCGCGGCCGCAAAGCGTCGACCGCGTCTGGGTGCGCTTCGGCTTCATCCCCGTGCCCGAGGTCACCCTGCCCCCGCCGCTCGCGGCGCGGACGGGCGCCGGCCTCTACGCGTGGCGGGGCGGCAGCGCCCTCTGGACGCTCCGCGAAGCCGTCAGCGGCTGAGCCCGCCATGCGTGTCGTGGCTCTCGCCGGCGGCACCGGCGCCGCCAAGCTCCTCCGCGGCCTCGCGACGGCGCTCGATCCGATCGCGCTGACCGTCGTCGTCAACACCGGCGACGACGCGGAGATCTGGGGCCTGCACGTCTCGCCCGACCTCGACTCGGTCCTGTACGCGCTCGCGGGCGTGCTCGACCCCCAGCGCGGCTGGGGCCGGGCCGACGAGACCTTCCGCTGCCTGTCCGAGATGGCCGGCTACGGCGCGCCGACCTGGTTCAGCCTCGGCGATCGCGATCTCGCCACGCACCTCGTGCGCACGCGCGCGCTCCGCGAGGGCCGCACGCTCTCCGCGGTGACGGCGGCGCTGGCGCGCGCGCTCGGCGTGGTGCCGACGCTCCTGCCCATGAGCGACGAGCCCGTGCGCACGATGATCCGCATCCCCGGCGACCGGCTCGGCTTCCAGGAATACTTCGTGCGCGACAAGTGCCAGGTGGAGGTGCTCGGCGTGGAGTACGACGGCGCGCCCCGCGCGCGGCCCGCGCCGGGCGTGCTCGAGGCGCTCCTGGAAGCCGACCTCGTGGTCGTCTGCCCGTCGAATCCCGTGACGTCCGTCGGGCCCATCCTGGCCGTGCCCGGCATCGCCGACGCGCTCGCTACCACGCTCGCGTCGGTCGTGGGCGTCAGCCCGATCGTGGGCGGCGCCGCCGTGAGCGGGCCGGCGGGCGCGTTGATGCGCGCGCAGGGGCGGCCGGTGTCGCCCGTCGGCGTCGCCGAGGCGTATGCGCCCTGGCTGCGCACGCTCCTGATCGCCAAGGAGGACGCGGGGAGCGTCCCCGCGCTGGCCGCGCGCGGCGTCAAGGCCATCGTCACCGACGTCATGATGCCGGACCGCGAGCGGGAGACCGCGCTGGCGCGCGCCGTGCTCTCCGCCGCGGCGCGGTAGACTGACGCGCATGATCGTCGCGGCCGTCCCGGTCAAGGACCTCGTCAACGCCAAGCAGCGGCTCGTGCCGGCCCTGGGCGGGCCCGAGCGCGCCGCGCTGGCCGCCGCCATGCTGGACGACGTCCTCGGCGCCCTCGCCGCGGCCCGCCTCGACCGCGTCTGGGTCGTCACGCGCGATGCCGCTGTCGCGGCGCTCGCGCGCGCGCGCGGCGCCGAGCCGCTCGCCGAGGACGCCAACCGCGGCCACACCGCGGCGGTGGCGCGCGCCCAGGCGGAGGCGGCGCGGCTCGGCGTGCGCGTGTTCCTCACCATCCCCGGCGACGTGCCGTGCGTGACCGCGGAGGAGATCCGCCGCCTCGCCGAGGCCGCGGCGCCGAACGCGCCGGCGTTCGTCCCGTCGCGCTCGGGGCTCGGCACCAACGGCGTCGCGCTGGCGCCGCCGGACGCGATGCCGCTCACCTTCGGCGAGCCGTCCTTCGACAACCACCTCGCCGCCGCCCGCGCGCGCGGCTTCGAGCCGCGCGTGCTCCACCTGCGCGGGCTCGGTCTCGACGTGGACGCGCCGGGCGACCTCGCCGCGCTCCTCACCACGCCGGGCGCCACGGTGAGCGCGCGGCTCGTCGCCTCCTGGGGCCCGGGCGCGCGGCCACCCGCGGCCGGCGTCACGCGGGCCTCCTGACGTGCGCTACGAGGTGATCGGCGTCGAGGGCATCGGCGAGGTGCGGCCGGGCGACGACGTGGCGGCGCTCGTGATCGCCGCCGCCGCGGGCCAGGCCACGCCGATCCGCCCGGGTGACTGCCTCGTCATCAGCCAGAAGATCGTCTCGAAGGCCGAGGGCCGGCTCCTGCGCCTGACGGACGTGACGCCTTCGACGGTGGCGACGGCGATGGCCGCCGGCCTCGGCCGCGACCCGCGCCTCGTGGAGGTCATCCTGCGCGAGTCGCGGCGGGTGGTGCGCATGGACCGCGGCGTGCTCGTCACGGAGACGCACCACGGCTGGGTCTGCGCCAACGCCGGCGTGGACCAGTCCAACGTCGACGCCGACACCGTCGCGCTCCTGCCCGAGGATCCCGACGGCAGCGCGCGCGCGCTCCGCGAGCGCTTCCACGACGCGGCGGGCGGCGAGGTCGCCGTCATCGTCGCCGACACCTTCGGGCGCCCGTGGCGCGAGGGGCTCACCAACGTCGCCATCGGCGTGGCCGGCTTCGCGCCGCTCAAGAGCTACCTCGGGGAGCGCGATCCCGCCGGCCGCCCGCTCCAGGCCACCATCCTGGCCCTGGCCGACGAGCTCGCGTCGGCCGCCGAGCCCGTGATGGGCAAGCTCGACCGCGTGCCCGCCGCCATCGTGCGCGGCCTGCCCCTGCCGCCGGACGACGGCAGCGGGAGCAAGACGCTGCTGCGCGACCCGGCGCGAGACCTGTTCCGATGAAGAACCGGACGACGCTGCAGCTGGACGACGCCGTTGAGCGGAGCCACTCCGCATCTGGAACAGGCCACCCTCGGAGCGAGCCGGCCTCGCGGACCCCGCTCCAATAAACATCGCCATCCTCGGCGGCACCGGGAAAGAAGGCGCCGGCCTCGGCGCGCGCTGGGCACTGGCCGGACACTCGATCATCATCGGCTCGCGCGACGCGGCGCGCGCGCACGACAAGGCCGTGGAGCTGCGCGAGCGCACGCACAAGCTGACGATCGTCGGCCACGACAACGTCGAGGCGGCGCGGCTCGGCGAGGTGATCGTCATCGCGCTGCCCCACACGGGCCTGGCCGCCACGCTGCCGCCCGCGCGCGAGGCGTGCCGCGGCAAGGTCGTGATCAGCACGGTGGTGCCGCTGACCTTCGGCGGGCCGCGCCTTCACACCCCGCCCCCGGCGGGCTCGTCCGCGGAAGAGGTGCAGGCGCTCCTGCCCGAGGCCAAGGTCGTCGCGGCCTTCCACCACATCGCCGCCCACGAGCTGGCCGAGACGGAGCACGACATCGAGTGCGACCTGCTCATGTGCGGCGGCGACGCCGACGCCAAGGTCGTGGCGACGGAGCTCGGGCGCTCGATGGGCCTGCGCACGGTGGACGTGGGGCCGCTCACGAACGCGGGGCCGCTGGAGGGCATCACGGCCGTGCTCGCCACCATCAACCGCCGCTACAAGCTCAAGAACTCCGGCATCAAGATCACGGGCCTGCCCGCGTAGAGGAGAGAGCCACGCCATGGCCGAGACTTCCGTCGTCGTCGAGCACCAGCGCCTGACCGCCTTCATCGCCGACGCGCTCGGCGCGATGAAGATGCCGCGCGAGCGCGCCGCCGTCACCGCCGGCCTCATGGTGCGCACCGATCTGCGCGGCGTGGACTCGCACGGCATCGACATGCTGCCGCGCTATCACGAGCTGTGGCAGGAGGGCGTGGTGGTGATGGACGCCGACGCCGTGCTCGAGAAGGACAGCATGGCCACCGGCCTCTACGACGGCGCCAAGGGCCTCGGTCACTGGGTCTCGTCGCTGGCCATGAAGCTCGCCATCGACAAGGCGAGGACGTACGGCATCGGCATCGTCACCGTGCGCAACTCGGGCCACTTCGGCGCCGCCGCCAACTACTCGATGATGGCGCTCGAGCAGGACATGATCGGCGTGGCCACCACGAACTCGGCCTTCATCTCCATGGTGCCGACCTTCGGGCGCGCGCCCAAGCTCTCGACGAACCCGATCTCGTTCGCGGCGCCCGCGGGCCGCCACGCGCCATTCGTGCTCGACATGGCCACCACCACCGTGGCCTTCGGCAAGCTGCGCATCGCCAGCCGCTGGAACAAGCCGATCCCGTCGGGCTGGGCGCTGGACGACGGCGGCGAGCCCACCACGGATCCCGACGTGGCCATGAAGCATCGCCTGCAGACGCCGCTCGGGGGCTCGCGCGAGCTCGGCAGCCACAAGGGCTACGGGCTCGCGGTGATGGTGGACATCCTCTCCGGCGTCCTGCCCGGCGCCGTGTACGGCGACCTCTACCAGCGCACCGACCGCGCCGAGCGCAAGTTCCAGGACACCGGCCACTGCTTCATCGCCATCGATCCCGCGCGCTTCCGCCCGATCGCCGACTTCAAGCGCGACATGGACGACTTCTTCGACTCGCTCAAGGCCACGCCGCCCGCCGAGGGCCAGGACCGCGTCTACGTCGCGGGCGAGCCGGAAGCGGAGTCCGAGGCGCGCCGGCGCCGCGAGGGCATCACGCTCTCGCCCGGCCTCGTCGAGCGCGTCGGCGCACTGGCGCGCACGCTCGGGATCCGCCCGCTCCTCTAGCTCCGCGACACCGCCAGGCCGAGATAGATCACCACGAGGGCCAGGGCGAGCACCACGCGGTCGAGCCGCGCCACCGCTCGCAACGCGGAGGCGGCGTCACCCCCGTCGCGCACGGCGGAGGCGAGGATCGGCACCTGCGCGAAGTCGCGCTGAGCGGCGAGGGCCACGGCGAGGATGACGAGCCCGAACTTGGCCGCGAGGAGCAGCCCCGCCCCCGATTGCATCACGCGCTCGAGCGGGCCGAGCTGCGTGACGTTGTAGAAGCCGGACAGCACCACGAGGGCCACCGCCGTCCACGTCACCGGCCGCGCGCGCCGCGCGGCCTCCGCGAACGGCCGGGCGTCCCCGCGGCGCGCCGCCGGCGCGAGCACGTGCGCCTGGTAGGCGACGCCCCCGATCCACAGCACGACGCCCGCGAGATGCACCCACAGCACGAGGAGCCGGACGGTCATGAGTCGTCGTGGGGGGCCCCGACATGGCCCCCCAGCCTCTTAAGCGAGGGGGCTGACGCCCCCTCGGACTCCCCGGCCATCGCTCGGACGCGCCCCGGCGGAGCCGTGGCGCGCCTCGGGCCTCGCGCGCAGCCGCTCACCGCGCGCCCGTGAGGGTGGCCAGGGTGCCCGCCACGTCGGCGAAGTCGATGAACAGGTGGTCGGGCGCGCACGCGGCCAGCTCCGCGTGCGGGTGGAAGCCGGTGGCGACCGCCACCGCGATGGCGCCGCACGCGCGCGCGCAGTCGACGTCGAGGGGCGTGTCGCCGATGATCGTCACGCGCTCGAACGGAAACTCGCGGCCGGCCACGGCGCGCGCGCGCTCGCACGCGATGGCGGGGAGCCGCCGCCGGTCGACGTCGTCAGACCCGAAGGCGCCCACGCGGAACAGCGGCCAGAGGCCGGTGGAGGCCAGCTTCACCCGCGCGCCCGCCTCGATGTTGCCGGTGAGCAATCCAACCAGCGCGTCGTCGCGCGCGGCGAGCGCCCGCACCACCGCGGGGATGCCGGGCATCACCTGCACGCGCGCGCCATCGCCGATCACCCGCGTGAGCTCGTCGACGTAGGCGGCGTAGCACGCCGGGAGCCCGCGCGCGATGACGGCATCCGCGAGCCCCGCGCCGCGCATGAGGTCCCACACGATGCGCCCGTCGGTGCGGCCGCGGAAGTCGTAGGCGTCGACGTCGCCCGCGGTGCCGTACGTGGCGCGCAGCGCGTGGGTGATGGCGGCGCGGCCGGCGCCGCGCGCGGTGACGAGCGTGCCGTCCACGTCGAAGAGGAAGAGGCGCACGTCAGGGCGCGAGGCGGCGCAGACGCTCGACCACGCCGGGGAGCGCCTCGAGGACCGCGTCCACCTCGGCGCCCGTCGTCCAGCGGCCGAGCGTGAAGCAGAGCGAGCCCTCCAGCTCCTCGCGCGCGCAGCCGATCGCGCGCAGCACGTGGGAGGGCTCGCCGCTCGCCATGTTGCATGCCGAGCCCGACGAGGCGGCCACCCCGCGCAGGTCCAGCTCCAGCAGCACGCCGTCCGCCTTCACGCCGCTCACCACGAGGCTCGCGTGATGCGGCAGCCGCGCGGGCCCCCGCGCCCCGGTGAGCCGCGCGCGCGGCACGCGCTGGAGGAGGCCGTCGAGCAGGCGATCGCGCAACGCGGTGAGGCGCGCCATCTCCGCCGCACCCTCGGCGCGCGCGAGGTCGGCGGCCACGCCCATGCCAACGATGGCGGGCAGGTTCTCGGTGCCGGCGCGATAGCCGCCCTCCTGCCCGCCCCCGACGACGACGGGGCTGAGCTTCACCTCCGCGCGCGTCCAGAGCGCGCCCGCCCCGGGCGGCCCGTAGAGGTCGTTGGAGGACAGGGTCAGGAGATCGATGCCGAGCTCGTCCACGGCGAGCGGCACGCGGCCCGCGGCGCCGACGGCGTCCACGTGGAACGGCACGCCCCGCGCACGGGTGAGCCGGCCGATCTCGCGCAGGGGCTGCACCGTGCCGACCTCGCCGTTGGCGGCCATCACTGACACGAGCGCGGTGTCCTCCCGCAGCGCGCGCGCCACCGCGTCGGGATCCACGCGCGCCTCGCCGTCCACCGGCACGTAGGCGACCTGCCAGCCGCGCTTCTCGAGGAGGCGGCAGGCGTTGATGACCGAGATGTGCTCGACGGCCGTGGTCACCACGTGGCGCCCCGCAGCGCGCTCGGCCACGCCGCGCACGGCGAGGTTGTTGGCCTCCGTCGCGCTCGCCGTGAAGACCACCCCGGCGGCGGTGGCGCCGACGAGGCGGGCGACCTTGGCGCGCGCGCCGTCGAGCGAAGCGCGCGCCTCCAGCCCGAGGGAGTGCGCGGCGCCCGGGTTGCCGACGCCGCCCTCGAGGAACGGCCGCATCAGCGCGACGACGCGCGGATCGACGGGCGAGAAGGCGGCGTAGTCCAGGTAGACCCGGGTGACGCCGCCGCCGCCTCTACCGAGTCTTTCGGAGGAGGAAGCGGTAGACCGCGCCATCCCTCTCGATCTCCAGGAGCTGGTGGCCCGTGCGGGCCGTCCAGCTGGTCATGTCGGCTTCCGAGGCGGGGTCATCGGAGATCATCTCCAGGACCTGCCCGACGGCCATTTGCTTCATCACGTCGCGGGTTTTGAGCACCGGCATGGGACAAAACAGCCCCAGGCAGTCGAGTCTGTGGTCAGCCGCGATGCGCATATAAGTCGCTGAAAATTCTGACATTGACAGCCAACGCGGGCAACAAGAATAATGTCTCGTCATGCCCGGTGACGGCTCCAGCGATCTCGTCGGCGCAGGCCAACGTCTGCGCAAAAAGCTGATCCTGGCCCTTACGCTCTCCTCGGTCGTCCCCCTGCTCGTCCTGGCCTACGTCGTGCGCACCTTCGTGCTCCCCTCGCTGGGGGACCACGAGGCGCTGGTGGGCGGCGGGGTGCGGGCGCTGGTGGTCTCGACGGTGATCGGCATGCTGGCGGGCGCCTACATCATCTGGGACGTGGGCCGGACGGTCATGCGCATCGCGGAGTCGCTGGCGAGCGAGCGCGCCATCGCCGGGCTCGGGCGGCGCAAGGACGAGGTGGGCACGCTCATGACGTCCTTCAACCGCATGCTCGAGACGATCGAGCAGCAGGCCTCGGAGATCAACAGCTTCGCGACGCGGCTCGACGCCGCCTACAAGGAGCTGGAGTCCACGAACGCCCGGCTCAAGGAGACCTCGTTCAAGGACGAGGTGACCGGGCTCTACAACCGCCGCTTCTTCTCGCTCCGGCTCGAGGAGGAGCTGTCCCGCTACCGCCGGTTCAACCACCCCGTGTCGGTCGTCTTGCTCGACCTGGACGGCTTCAAGGCCGTCAACGACGATCTCGGGCACGCCGTCGGCGACGACACGCTGCGCGACGTGGCCCAGATCCTCATGAAGCACTCGCGCGGCATCAACGTCGTCTCCCGCTACGGCGGCGACGAGTTCGCCGTGCTCCTGGTCGAGACGTCGAAGGCGGGCGCCAGGCTCTACGCGGACCGCATCCGTGAGGTCGTCGCGAAGTACCCCTTCTCGCACGGCAAGATCGTCACGGCCAGCTTCGGCGTGGCCAGCCTGCCCGACGACGAGGCGACGACGGCGGAGGATCTCTTCCGCGCGGCCGACGAGGCGCTGTACGCCGCCAAGCGGGCGGGTAAGAACCAGGTGGCCGCCGCATCGGGGTCGGCCGCGAAGGTCTCGTAGACGTGGTGGCCGAGACGCGGGACATCCTGATCGTCGACGACGATCGGCAGGTCCGTGAGGTCCTCCACCAGATCTTCCTGTCGGCGGGCTACGAGTGCCGGCTCGCCGAGGACGGACGCCAGGGCGTGGCCGTCTTCACCGAGCAGCGGCCCGAGCTCGTCGTGACCGACCTCAAGATGCCGGTGATGGGCGGCATCGAGCTCCTCCAGCAGATCCGCGCCGTCGACGGCGACGCGGCCGTGATCGTGCTCACCGGCGCCGCCGACGTGAAGACGGCCATCGACAGCCTCAAGCTCGGCGCCTACGACTTCATCATGAAGCCGGTGAACGTCGAGGAGCTGCTCATCGCCGCCGACCGCGCGCTGGAGCGTCGGCAGCTCCTCATGGAGCGCCGCGCCTACCAGACCATGCTCGAGCGCAAGGTCGAAGAGGCCACCCAGCACCTCACCGCCGCCTACCAGGAGCTGGAGCAGACCTACGGCACCACCCTGGAGGCCCTGGGCTCCGCGCTCGACACGCGCGACATCGGCACCGAGTCGCACTCGCGGCGCGTGCACGGCTACGCGCTGGCCACCGCCAAGGAATACGGGGTGCCCCAGGACATCCTGCGCGACCTCGCGCACGGCGTGCTGCTGCACGACATCGGCAAGATCGGGATCCCCGACGCCATTCTCCTCAAGCCGGGCCCGCTCACCCCCGAGGAGTGGAAGGTGATGCGCACGCACCCGGAGATCGGCAAGCGGCTGATCGAGCGCATCCCGTTCCTGCGCGGCGCGGTGCCCGTCGTGTACAGCCACCACGAGAAGTGGGACGGCACGGGCTACCCGCGCGGCCTGCACGGCGACGCCATTCCCCTCGGCGCGCGCATCTTCTCGGTGGTGGACGCCTTCGACGCGATGACCTTCGACCGCCCGTACTCGAAGGCCGTGCCCTTCGAGGCGGCCAAGGCGGAGATCAAGCGCTGCGCGGGCACGCACTTCGATCCCGCCGTGGTCGAGGCGTTCCTGCGCGTGGCCGATCCCCTGCTCGACGAGATCCGCCGCCGCTCCGTCCAGCCCTGACGCCGTGATCCGGCGCGCGCTGCCCGCCGAGGCGCCGGCCCTCACGCGGATCGCCCACGCCGCCAAGCGCCACTGGCGCTACCCCGAGGACTGGATCGCGCTCTGGCGCGACGCGCTGACGGTCACGCCCTGGTTCGTCGAGCGCGCGCCCGTGTATTGCGCGGAGGCGGGCGGCGCTCTCGCGGGCTTTTACGCCCTCATCGGCCGCGCCCCGACGACCGATCTGGAGCACTGCTGGGTGCGGCCGGCGTACATCGGCCGCGGCATCGGCGCGCGGCTCGTCGCACACGCGGCGAAGACGGCGCGCGCGGCGGGCGCGACGACGCTGCGCATCGCGTCCGATCCGTTCGCCGAGGGCTTCTACCGGCGCATGGGCGCGCGGCCGGCCGGCACGGTGCCGTCCACGCCGCGCGGGCGCACGCTGCCGCTGCTGCTCCTGAAACTCTAGAGCCGATCGGTGACGAGCACGCGGC
>DASYTM010000018.1:0-6421 GCA_036002345.1 Candidatus Methylomirabilota bacterium
GTGACGGTGACGATGGCCGCCACCGGCGGCACCGCGCCCTACACCTACACGCTCACCGTCGACGGCACGCAGGTCGCCTCCAGCGGCTCCACCACGTATTCCTGGAACACCGGCGGCCTCGCCAACGGCAACCACACGCTCGGCCTCACCGTGACCGACAACACCGGCGCCACCGCCACCGCCACGCGCACCGTCAACGTGCAGAACGGGCCCCCGCCGCTCACGGCGTCGTTCACGGCACCCGCCGCCGGCGCGACGGTCAGCGGCACGGTGACCGTGACGATGGCCGCCAGCGGCGGCACCGCGCCCTATACCTACACGCTCACCGTCGACGGCACGCAGGTCGCCTCCAGCGGCTCCACCACGTACTCCTGGAACACCACCGGGGTCGCCGACGGCTCGCACACGCTCGGCCTCACCGTGACCGACAACACCGGCGCCACCGCCACCGCCACGCGCACGGTCACCGTGGCCAACACCGGCACGATCGGCGTGTTCATCACGCAGCCGGCGAGCGGGGCGACGGTGAGCGGCACGCAGTGGGTCGTCATCTGGATCAGCGGCGCCGCCGCGGGCACGAAGAACTTCACGCTCACCGCGGGCGGCCAGGTCGTGGCGACGACCAACGACACGTCCAACGGTCCCATCAGCATGCCGTGGCTCACCACGGGCACGCCCGACGGGCCCACCACGCTGACGGCGTCGGTGCGCGACGCGACCGGCAACACGGGCGCGCAGAGCATGCCCGTCACGGTGGCGAACGGCGGCCCGCCGGCGCTGGCGGCCGGGTTCTCGTCCCCGGCGGCCGGCGCGACGGTCTCGGGCACCGTGAGCGTGGGCATGACCGCGAGCGGCGGCACGGCGCCCTACACGTACACGCTGACCATCGACGGCACCCAGGTCGCCTCCAGCGGGTCGAACACGTACTCCTGGACCACCGGCGGCTACGCCAACGGCAATCACACGCTCGGCCTCACCGTGCGCGACAACACCGGCGCCACCGCCACCGCCACCCGCACCGTCAACGTGCAGAACGGGCCCCCGCCGCTCACCGCGTCGTTCACGGCGCCGGCGGCGGGCGCGACGGTCAGCGGTACGGTGACGGTGACGATGGCCGCCACCGGCGGCACCGCGCCCTACACCTACACGCTCACCATCGACGGCACGCAGGTCGCCTCCAGCGGCTCCACCACGTATTCGTGGACCACCGGCGGCTACGCCAACGGCAACCACACCCTCGGCCTCACCGTGCGTGACAACACCGGCGCCACCGCCACCGCCACCCGCACGGTGAACGTGCAGAACGGCGGCCCCACGCTGTCCGTGGGCATCACCAACCCGACGTCGGGCTCGACGGTGAGCGGGACGGTCTGGGTGACGGTCTGGGTGGACGGCGCGGCGGCGGGCAACAAGTCGTACACGGTGACGGTTGACGGCACGACGGTGTGGACGGAGTCCAACAACGATCGGCCCGCGACCTTGCCGTGGAACACGCTCAACACGCCGAACGGCACGCGCACGCTCACGGTGAACGTCAGCGACAGCGCGGGCGCCACCGGCAGCGCCAGCAAGACCGTCACGGTGTCCAACCCGTGAGGCGCGCGCTCCTCCTCGCGTTCGCCGCCGTCACGCTCGTGGCGGCGCCCGCGCGCGCCGACCACGCGCGCTTCGGCCCGGTCCTCACCATCGACCCCGAGTCCGCGCGCGAGCTGGTCGAGCGCGGCGGCGTGGCACCGGTCGACCTGCGCTCGGAGACCGAGTTCCGCGCGGGTCACCTGCCCGGCGCGCGGTCGCTGCCGCTGGCGACGCTGGCGGCCCGGCTCGACGACCTGCCGCGCGGCGGCGTCGTCGTCCTCTACGGCGATGGGCCGGCCGAGCGCGTGCTCGGCGCCTACCATCTCATTCGGACCCGGCGCGCGGGCGACGTCTACGTCCTCGAGGGCGGCCTCGAAGCGTGGCGCCGGCTCGGCTACCGGATCGAGCGGTGACCTCCACCGGCCGTCGCGCACGCCGGGTCCGCCTGACGGCGTGACCTGTCCGCTCTGCGCGCATCGCGCGGCGGCCGAGATCGCGGCCGCCACGGACGGGCGGCTCCTGCGCTGCGGCGCGTGCGCGCTCGCCTACTCGCATCCCCCCCGCCGCACCGAGCGCGTGCGCGAAGAGTACGAGGTCGTGTACGCGGAGCCCGGGGCGGCGGCGCGGACCGCCGAGCGCCGGCGTCACGTGTTCGCCGAGTTCTTCGAGCACGTGCGGCCCGAGGGCGACGCGCGGCTGCTCGACATCGGCTGCGGCACCGGCGAGTTCGTGCTCCAGGCGTGCGCGCACGGCTGGCTCGCGACGGGCCTGGACCTCTCCCCGCGGGCGGCGGCGCTGGCCCGGGCGCGCGGCGCGGACGCGCGCACCGACTGGGAGGGATTGCCGGCGGGCGGATTCCAGGCCATCACGCTCTGGAACGTCGTCGAGTTCCTGGAGCGTCCCCTCGACACGCTGGGCGACGTCCAGCGCCTGCTCGCGCCGGGCGGCCGCGTCTTCGTGCGCACGCCGAACGAACGCTTCCAGCTCGCCGTGTATCGCTGGCGCGGGCGCGTCGCGTGGTGCCGCCCGCTCGCGCGCGCGCTCGGCGACGCCTACTACTTTCATCCTCTGCTCTGGGGTCCCGCGACGCTGGCCGGCCTGCTGGCGCGCGCGGGATTCACCGGCGTCCGCCTCTGGAACAGCCGGCCCACGGCGGGCGACCCGTACCACGCGCGCTCGCCGCAGCGCGAGGCCGCGATCCACGTCGCCAAGCGCCTCGTCCACGCCTGGGCGCGCGGCGCAGGCGCGCTGACGCGCGGACGCGTGCTCGTCGGCTCTTCGCTGTCCGCGCTCGGCCGCAAGCCCGGCTGATTGAACGTGGGGGGCCCCGAAATGGCCCCCCACACCCCCCAAACGCTCGGGGCGCCCCGGGAAACCCGTGGCGCCCCTCGATCACGCGGGGCGCCCCGGCAAAGCCGTGACCCGCCCCTCGATCACGCGGGGCGCCCCGGCAAAGCCGTGACGCGTCTCAACAAGCCGCGAGGGCGGCGCGGGCGAAGGCTTCGCCCGCGATGGTGACGGACGACGCGGCGAGCGCGTCGCCGCGGGCGCCCACGTGCGCGGCCAGCTCGGCCGAGCCGAGCCGCACCACGACGGGGATGGCGCGCGCCCGCCCGCGCACCGCCAGGGCCACGCTGAGGTTCACCGCGTCGGCGTCCGTCAGGGCCAGGACGGCGACCGCGCCGTCCACGCCCGCCAGGGCGAGCGTCTCTTCCAGCGAGGCGTCGGCGATGATCACGTGGTGGCCCTCGGCGCGCAGCGCCATCGCGTTGTGGCTGTCCGCGTCGCGCTCCACGACCACGCAGCGCAGGCCGCGTCCGGCCAGGATGCGGGCGACGCGGAAGCCGATGTTGCCGGCGCCCGCCACGACCACGTGGCCGTGACCCCGCTCGGCGACGCGGCCGGCCCGCACGTCGAGCCGCCGTGCCACCACCCAGCCCGACAGGAGCGCGTAGAAGATCGCCATCAGCGCCGCGCCCGCGAACATCAGCGCCATGCCGACGGCCTTGGCCTCGTCGGGCGCCTGGTAGAGCGAGATGTCACCGTAGCCGACGGTGAACACGGTCGTCCACACGAAGTACGCGGCGTCGAGGAGCCGCAGCTTCAGCACGCGCGCGAAGTAGAAGGACGAGGTGAGCACGAGCGCGGCGAAGGCGAGGATCGCGATGACCAGCACGCGATCCACGTCGACCCGGCGTCCCCGCGCCACGGCCGTGCGCGCGCGGCGGGCGATGGCCGTCGCGCGGGAGGGCCGCCCCTCGATGGCCGTCAGCGCCATCTCCGCGAACACGGGCGCGGCGGCCGCGGACATGCTCAGCACCGTCACGCCGGCGAGCGACTGCTCGAGGTAGCCCGCGAGCGCGCTGTCGAAGACCCGCACCACGAGGGGCAGCGAGGGCCGCAGCCGCCGCGCCGCCAGCGCGGCGTCCACGTTGGTGGAATCGTCGTCGCCCGCCAGCACGAGGACGTCGGCGTCCTCGCAGCCCGCCGCCACCAGGTTGCCCGTCGCCGCCGGCGAGCCCGTGACCAGTGTGACGCCGAGCGGCTCGACCTGGTGCTCGAAGCGGTCGCGCTCGGAGGCCAGCGCCAGCACGGTGACCCGCGCGCCGTCGCGCACCAGGCGCTCGACGATGGCCACGCCCAGCGATTCCAGCCCGGCGACGAGGACGTGCGGCGTGCCCGCCATCAGCGCGCGGACAGCCGCCGGAGCCACGAGCGACGCCGCGGCGCGTGCGCCCGCTTGGCCGCGAAGCTCTTCGCGGCCAGCTCCAGCCCGGTGCGGTCGAGCGCGGCGAGCGCGGCGGCCTCGCCCCGGCCGAGCCCGGCCGCGGCGGTCACCGCGCGGGGGTCGGCGACAAACGCCGCCCGCGCGTCCGCGTCGACGTAGAGCCGCGCCAGCAGCGTTTCAGCCCGCGCCGTCCAGAAGGACGATGCGGATGCCGACTCCAGCGCATCGTTGGGGTCGGGGTCGCGCATAGTACCGGCAGCCTGGGGGGGTGGGGGGGCTATTTGGGGGCCCCCCATGTCAATCAGAGAGCTTGCAACAGCGTCGTGCCGCGACGTGATCAGGCCCCGCCGCGCCCTCCCCCGCGCGACAGCCGCGCGCGCGCGATCGAGTTCTTCGAGCAGGGCGGACATCGGCGGGAAGGCGCCGTCGCGCTCGAGGATCACCGTGAGCGGGCCGGGCGCCAGCGTCGCCAGCGTCTCGAGCAGGGTGAACACGGCATCGGGCACGTCGTGGCGATGATCGTCCAGCACCCGGCGCTCGCCGCCCGCCGCGCGCACCCAGCGCCCGCCCGCGAGGTGTACCTGCGCCACGGAGGCGAGAGGCAGGCGGCGCAGCATGGCGGCGGCGTCGAAGCCGAAGTTGACGGCGTTGGCGTGCAGGTTGTGCAGATCGAGCAGCAGCGGCGCGCGGGTGACCGCGACCACCTCCGCGAGCCACGTGGCTTCGTCGCGATCGCTGCCCGGCGGCTCGACGAGCGTGGCGACGTTCTCGAGCAGGGGCGCCGTCCCGACGACCGCTCGCGCGCGCGCGACGTTGGCGGCCAGCCCCGCCAGCGTGGCGTCCGCGCGCGGCGGCGCGGCGAGGTGGCCGATCTCGCGGCCGTCGCCGCGGACGAAGGCGAGGTGCTCGGACCACGCCTCGGGGCGCACGCGCTCGACGAGGCGCGCCCATGCGTCGAGGCGGCGTCCCTCCACGGGATACGCGGAGGCGAGCCCGAGGGAGACGCCGTGCAGCGTCACCGGCACCTGCACGGCGAGCGTCGCGAGGGCGCGGACGTCGGCGCGGCCGGCGTCGAGCCAGTCGTCGGCGAGGGCCTCGATCACGTCCACGCGATCGCAGTGGGCGAGGATCCCGGCCGCCAGCGCCGGGCGCCAGCCGAAGCCGAAGCGGTCGCCGCGCTCAGTCGCCGCCACCGCACCCTCCGCAGCCGCCGCCGCCGTCGCCGCCGCACGAGGATCCGCACGACGAGCCGCAGGACGAGTTCCCCGACGAGTCGGCGGCGCGCGGATAGAGCCGCCGCACGAAGCCAAACCCGTCCTTGGGCAGGACGCCGAGGCCGAACACCGCCGCGAGCAGCGCGGCGTCGGCGGTGGCGCCGCCAGGCCGGATCGAGGATGCGCGATCGCGCAGGCGCTTGAAGAGCCGCCGCAGATCCGCGAGCAGCGCGTCGCCCCGCGAGGTGCGGCGGGCCCCGGTGATCACGAACGCGACGACGCAGGCGATGACGGTCAGGATGCCGAGGAAGATCACGTTGCGGTACCCGTGCGTGAGCGCGTAGACGATCTTGGCGCCGGCCAGGACGACCAGGATGGCGATGGCGACGGCCAGGTGACGGTAGCGCGCGCGCGAGATCTCGCCGTCGGCCAGCAGCCCGAGCTTCTTCAGCTGGTCCTCGTAGGGCTCGCACGCGATCTTCAGCTCGAAGTCGTCGAAGATCTCGGTGGCGACGCGCTCCTCCTCGAACCGGCGCTGCAGCGCCTTCTCGATCGGCCGCATGGCCTCCTTCTTCGGCTTCGCCTTGAGCGTGCGCTCCTCCTCGTTGACGATCAGGAGGCCGCGATCGACCAGCGACATCGCCGCCACGCGCAGCGCCTCGTTGGGCCCGCCGCGCAGGTCGGCGATGAGGAACGGGTCCGACGTGTCGATCCTCGGCACCGCCCCGCGCTCGGCGGCATTACGTACGAGCCACAGCAGGGTCAGCACGATCACGGCCGTGAGCGTGTAGAACGCGAGGAACTGCGGGCCCGGGAGCGTGAGGGGGTTGGTCACCGTCAGGCGAGCGTGGCGAGGCGCGCCCGGAGGCGCTGGGCGAGGTCCGCCAGCGCCAGCGTCGTCTCG
>DASYTM010000019.1:0-2449 GCA_036002345.1 Candidatus Methylomirabilota bacterium
CGTGAGCCACCTCCCACCCTTCTTCGCCGCCGACGGCGATCGGTTCGTCCCGTCCGCGTCGGCCCGCGGGCCGTGGAGCGCGCGGCACCAGCATGGCGGGCCGCCCGCCGCGCTCCTCGCCCGCGCGTTCGCGCGCCACGCGGGCGCCGAGGCGCAGATCGCGCGCCTGACCTTCGACTTCCTGCGCCCCGTGCCGCTGGCGCCGCTGACGATCGAGACCCGCGTGGTCCGCGCCGGCGCCAAGGTCCAGCGCCTCGCGGGCACGGTCCTCGCCGAGGACGGCGTCGCGGTGATCGAGGCCACGTGCCTCGTGATGCGCGTGACGCCGGACCGCGTCGTCGTCCCACTCGAGACGCTCGCGCCGCCGGCGCCGCCCGCCGAGAGCGCGCCGTTCGAGCTGCCGCTCATGTCCGGCGACGAGGGATACCATCGCGCGGTCGAGTGGCGGCTCGCGAAGGGAACGTGGGGACGTGGGCCGGTGGCGGCGTGGCTGAGGCTGCGCGTACCGCTCGTCGCGGGCGAGATGCCGACGCCACCGCTCGAGTGTCTCGTTGCCGCCGCCGACTCCGTGAGCGGCCTGGCCGTCGTCGTCGACCCGGCCCGCGCGACGTTCGTGAACGGTGACCTGACGATCGCCCTGCATCGCGCGCCGGCCGGCGAATGGACGGGCCTCGACGCGGCCACGACCGGCGAGGCGCACGGCATCGGCCTGGCGCGCGCCCGGCTGTGGGACACCGCCGGCCTGGTGGGACGCTCGCTCCAGACGCTGCTGCTCGAGCCCCGCGCCGGCGGCTGAAGGGCCGTGCCGCGCGACGGGAGGGAGGGGAGAGCCATGAACCGCGACGAGCTGCGCCGGTACCTCGAGCCGACCCGCTTCATCGACTCGGATCACGCCGATGTCATCGCCGCGGCGCGGCGCCTGACCGAGGGCTGCGCGAGCGAGGAGGAGAAGCTCGCGCGCATCTACTATTTCGTGCGCGACATGCCCTACGACATCCTCGCCTCGTTCCGCTACCTGGCCGAGGGCCGGAACCGCGCGAGCGACGTTCTCCAGGCCGGCCACGCTTTCTGCATGGGCAAGGCCAGCTCGTTCGTCGCCCTCTGCCGGGCTTCCGGCATCCCGGCGCGGGTGGGGTTCCAGCAGCTGCACTGTCCCGACAAGCCGTTCATGTCGGAAGAGGTGCGGCGGCTCTGGGGCGACCGCACGCTGCCGTGGCACTCGCTCGGCGAGGCGTATCTCGGCGGCAAGTGGCTGAAGCTCGACGCGACCATCGATGCGGCCACCGCCGCCGCGAAGGGTCGCCCGTACACTCGGCAGTTCGACGGCGAGCACGACATCCCCACCGTGGAGGGGCCGATCCTCCGGGATCTCGACAGCCACGCCGACTACCCGGCCGAGGTGGCCGACTGGTACGAGAGCATGGCCCGCGAGGTGATGCGGGCGCTGGCGCAGTCCGGGGCGGAGGCGCGGGTCGCGTCGGACGACGCCCTCTGGCGCGGGCCGCGGCCTTCCCAGGTGAAGTAGCGCTCGCTCGGGCTCGCGGGCGAGAAGTGGATGGGCGAGAAGGGGCGGATGCGGTAGCCGGCGGCCGCTAGCAGGCTGCTGAAAAAGGCCCATCTGCTTCGTTGGCGCCCTCGGCTGCACGCTCAACGTACAGAGAGTACGCCTCGCGTGCAGCCGTCGGGCGCCGCCTCGCATCTGGACCTTTTTGAGCAGCCTGCGAGTTTTTCCGCACCCCGCTAGCCGCTCGACCGCGGCGGGTGCGCGCGGACGGCCTCCTCGTTCACCTCGGTGCCCCAGCCGGGCCCGGTGGGGAGGAGCAGGTGACCGGCCTTGATCTCCGGTGTCACGGTCACGAGATCGTCCTGCCACGGCACCATGTCGGGATCGGTCTCCATGATGCGCAGGTTGGGGACCACCGCGCTCCAGTGCGCGTTCATCATGGTGGCGAGGTGGCCGTAGAAGTTGTGCGGGGCCACGTTGATCTCGTAGGTGTCGGCCATGGCCGCGATCTTGAGCGACTCGCCCACGCCGGTCCACGGTGTGTCGATGATGGCCACGTCCACCGCCTGCTGCTCGAAGAACGGCCGGTAGTCGCGCCGGCCGAAGAGGCACTCGCAGGAGGCCACCGGGATGGTGGTGCGGCTGCGCACGTAGGCGAGCGCCTTCGGGTCGCGCGTGTCCATCTCGACCCAGAAGAGGTCGTAGGGCTCCATGGCCCGCGCCATCTTGAGGAAGCCCTCGGTCTTGTAGTTGAAGTTGAGGTCCACCAGGATATCCATGTCGGGCCCGGCGCCCTCGCGGAACGCGGCGAGCTCGGCGCGCAGGGCGTCGAGGACGTGCCGGTCGGCATTCAGCTCGGGGAAGCCCGCGCTGCGGCCGAAGCCGGGGACGTGCGCGCGTGGGCTGTCGCCCAGGAGGAGCACGTTGGTCTTCAGCGCGGTGTAC
>DASYTM010000020.1:0-32498 GCA_036002345.1 Candidatus Methylomirabilota bacterium
TATAAGGAAAGACGCGTGACACCGCCTCTGCGCCCCGCACTGCATGTCGCGATCGTGCTCGGACTCTTCGTCGTCGCGTCGCTGTTCCTCGGGCCCCGCCTGTACGTGGACCAGACGCTCCTCGTCGGCGACGGATCGTACTACGTCGACCCGTCGTTCCGCGCCGCGGTGCCGCCCGACGCGTACGTGACCCGGCCGAAGAACTTCCTCACCCACATCGACAACGCGCTCAACGGCTACCCGCGCCTGCACTGGGCGCAGACGACGTGGTCCGAGGGCGAGATCCCGTGGTGGAACCCGTACCTGGCGATGGGGCTGCCCGGCGCGGGCACCGCCTCGGCCGTCTTCGAGCCCGTCACCCTCCTGCTCGGCCGTCTCGCCTCCCCGCCGATGGTGGTGAACCTCAAGGCGGTGCTGAGCCTCGTCATCGCCGGCTACGGGATGTTCCTGTTCGTGAGCGCGCTGGGCGCCTCGCGCGCGGCCGCGCTCTTCGCCGCCGTCGCCTTCGCGTTCAGCGGCTGGACACTGGCCTGGCTCGGGCGCACGAACATCATGGCCGAGATCTGGATGCCGTGGATGTTCTGGGCCGCCGAGCGGCTGCTGCGGGGCGCGGGCGCGACGGCGGTGGGCGCCCTCGCGCTCTTCACCGGCTTCGCGTGCCTGTCCAGCCATCCGCAGACGGCAATGCACATCCTCGCCGTCCTCGGGGTCTACGCGCTCGCGCGCGTGTGGAGCGTGGAGGCGTCGAACCGCACGCGCGGCCTCCGGCTGGGCCTCTTCGCCGCCGCGGTCGCGGGCGGCCTCGTCATCGCCGCCGTGCAGATCGTGCCGATGGCGGAGCTGATCGGGCGGGCCGAGGTGGCCGGTGCGGGACGCTCCATGGCGCGCGCGGCCGGCGGTGTCGCGACGGCGGCGTGGTACTCGCTCACCGGCGACTGGACGGTGATCCGGCGCGATCTCCCGACCGTGGTCATGACGATCGCGCCGCTCTTCTTCGGCAGCGCCGTCGACGGCTCCTTCTGGTGGCGCGGCTACAACATGATGGAGATGATGGTCTACGCCGGCCTGCTGCCGCTCTTCTTCGGCGCCTACGCCGCGTTACGGCGGCGGGAGACGCCGGGCGCGCGCGTGTGGCTCGCCATCGCCGTCGTCTCGCTGGCCGCCGCCTACGCGCTGCCGCTCGCCAACGTCGTCAACTATCTCCCCGTGATGAGCCTGGCCAACAACGGCCGGCTGCGGCTGGCCTTCCGCTTCGCGCTGATCGTGGTCGCCGCGCTCGGCTTCGACCGCTTCCTCGCCGATCTCGCCGAGCGGCGGCCGGGTCCGCAACGGTTCGTCGTGGGCTTCATCGCTGTCGCGGTGCTCGTCCCGGTCCTCGCCTATCCGGCGATCATGCTCTGGGGTCCGGCTCAGCCGCCGGCCGTCTCGATCATGCTGTGGCGCGAGATCGGCGTGGCGGTGATCCTCGTGGCGCTCGCCGCCGGCGTCGTGCTCGCCATGCGTGGCGTGCTGAAGCCGCTGGCGCTCAGCGCGGCAGTGATCGCCATCGCCGTGCTCGACCCATGGTGGCACCTGGGCGACTTCAACCCGCCGCTGCCCACGGCCCACGTCTTTCCCGAGACGCCGCTGGTCCGGTTCCTGAGGTCCGATCCTTCGCTCTACCGGGTGTCGTCCGGGGCCTTCGTCCGTGTGCTGACCGCTGACGGCAAGCTCCCGTACCGCCTCTACGACGTGGACCTCTTCGACGTGCTGGGCCAGCGGCGGCACACGCGGCTCCAGAAGGCGATCAACGGCCGCGCCTTCGGCCAGTACGAGACGATCCGGGCGTTCCTCTTCCGCGACCCCGCCGGCCAGCGCGGCCTCCTGAGCCTCATGAACGTGAAGTACGTCCTGGCGCCGCCGGCGGCGATGAATCCACAAGATCCGTACGCGGAGGCGCCGGGCTACCGGCGCGTCTACGACCGCGAGGTCAAGGTCTACGAGAACCTCGACGTGCTGCCGCGCGCGTTCCTGGTGGATCGCATGCGCGTCGTCTCCACGGACGCCGCGCTGGCGGCGCTGGTCGCCCGCGACTTCGACCCGCGCGCCGCCGTGCTGCTCGAGGACACGAGGGCCCCCGCGCTGCCGCCGTCGCCGGGGAGCGCGCCGGGCAAGGCCGAGGTGGTGGCGCTCACGGCCAATCGCGTCGTCGTGCGCGCGAACGCCGAGCGGCCGGCGTACCTCGTGCTCTCGGAGGCGAACTATCCGGGCTGGCGCGCGCGCGTGGACGGCGCTCCCGCGCCCATCTACCAGGCCGATTACCTGTTCCGCGCCGTGCACCTCGGGCGCGGCGCGCACGAGATCGTCTTCTCCTTCATGCCGGCCTCGTACGTGTGGGCGCTCGCCGCCACGCTCGCCGCGCTCGTGGCCGCCGGCGTGTGCATCGTGGTCGGCCTGACGCGCCGCCCGCGCGAGGTGACGCCGTGAAGGAAGACGTCCTCGCCCAGGAGCGCTACAGCGAGCTCTCCGAGTCGTACTTCTGGAACACCGCCCACAACGACGTCGTGATCGACGCGCTGGCGGCGCGGCTCGGACCGCCGCAGGCCGAAACGGCGCGCCGGCGGATCCTCGACCTCGGCTGCGGCCCGGGCAACACGCTGCGGCGGCTCGGCGCCTGGGGCACGGCCTACGGCGTGGAATACGCGGTCTCGGCGCTGAGCGTGGCGAAGAGCCGCGGACTCACGCGCGTGGTGGCCGGCGACGGGCTGCACCTGCCGTTCCCCGGCGGCGCGATGGATTGCGTGGTCGCGCTGGAGGTCATCGAGCACTTCGCCGACGATCTCGGCGTGCTCCGCGAGGCCTTCCGTATCCTGAAGCCGGGCGGCCTCCTCATGGTGAGCGTGCCCGCCTTCATGTCGCTCTGGCGCTCGCACGACGAGCTGTACGGCCACCACCGCCGTTACTCGCGCGCGGGCCTCGTCAGCGTCATGGAGCAGGCGGGGTTTCGCGTCGAGCGCTGCGAGTTCATCAAGTGCCTCTACTTCTTGCCGCTCCTGCTGCGCGCGCGCCTGGACCGGGCGCGGCGGAAGGACACGCCCGGCGGCGACGACTTCTTCCGCGTGCCGCACTGGCTGAGCGAGGTGCTGCGGAGCCAGATCGTCTGGGAGCACCGCTTGCACCTCAACCGGCTGCTCCCGTTCGGCGTCTCGCTCCTTTGCGCGGCCTACAAGAAGCCGTAGGCCGCCCAGCTGTTGGCGTGGTGCCAGCGCAGGGAGGCCAGGCGCAGCCCGCTCTCGGCAAAACAGCGCTCGACCTCGTCGCGCGGCATGTAGTGGGCGACGGGCGTCAGGAGCTGATCGAAGGCGATCGAGTGCACCTCGCGGAACGGGAACGGCACGAGGTCGCTGAGGTAGCTCTCGTACGGCAGGAGCCGGCGCAGCCCCGGGCGCGTCTTCGCGGGCGCGTAGAGCGTGCGCAGCGCCACCCACAGCGGCGCCGTGATCACCGCGGCTAGCCCGCTCACCAGCGTCAGCGGCATGCGGCTCGTCACCCGCCGCGCCGGGTCCACCAGCGCCAGCACCCAGCCGTTGCCCTCGCGCGCGTAGCACCACGCCACGAGCATGCCGCCGGGCACGAGCAGCCGGGCCAGGGCGCGGAAGCCGTCGGCGGGGCGCGGCAGGTGGTGCAGCACGCCGATCGAGTAGACGAGGTCCACGCTGCCGGGCCGCAGGGGCGGCCGCGTGAGATCGCCCTGCACCACGTGGACGGCCTCGAGCCCCTCGGTGTTGCGCGCGGCGGCCTCCACCGCCTCGCCGAGGTCGATGCCGATCACGTCGCGCGCGCCGAACTCGGCGGCCAGCCGGAGGTGCCGGCCCTTGCCGCAGCCGCCGTCCACCACGCGCTTGCCCGCGAACGCCTCGGGCTTCACGGGCGCGATCCAGCCGAGGAACTGCTCGCGGTACTGCGGCCGGATCTCCGCGAAGCGCGTCCACTCGTAGCCGAAGCGCTCCGCCACCACCACCTTCTCGCGCTCCACCGCCCCCGGGATCAGGCGCGGAATGCCGCGCACGATCGGGTACCGGCCGCCGCAGCCGCCGCACGCGAGCGTTCCCTCGCTGATCACGCCGCCGCGCCCGACGGGATCGCGGAGCGCCAGGTCGCCGCTGCACGCCGGGCAGGCCAGCAATTGAAGTAAACGCTCGCGCATCAGGCCACGCGGTGACGCCGTGCCCAGAGCAGGAACACGAGCAGCGTGTAGAGCTTCTTCCGGTGATCGTGCTCGCCGCGCTGGTGCTCGTGGATCAGCCGCGTCACGGTCTCGGGCCGGACGAGGCCCGCGCGCCGCAGCGCCTCCGGCTCGCAGACCTCCTCGAGCAGCGGGCACAGCGGGCCCCGGAACCAGCGCGCGAGCGGCACGCCGAAGCCCTTCTTGGGCCGGCTCACGATCTCCTTCGGCAGCCGGGTGCGCATCAGCCACTTGAGCACGTGCTTGGTCGTGAGCCGCCGCAGCTTCATCTCCGGCGGCATCGCCGCGGCCACCTCCACCACCCGGCGGTCCAGCAGCGGCACGCGGACCTCCAGCGAGCACGCCATGGAGGCGCGGTCCACCTTCTGCAGCACGCCCTCGCCGAGATAGCCCTTGAGGTCCAGGTAGAGGACGCGGTGCAGCCACGGCTCCGCGGGCGCGCTCTCGGCGATCCGCTCCCACTCCGCGTACGACGGCGGGCCGGGCAGCCGCGCGAGCGCGGCGGCCGTGAGCAGGTCACCCTGCTCGTGGGGCGTGAACGAGCCCATCCAGACGGCGTGGCGCGTGACGGGATCGAGGTCGGCGCCGTCGACGAAGCGCTTGAGCCGGAAGTCGAGGCTGAGGTTGCCGTGCGACACGGGCATGCGCCGCACCGTCGCGCGGGCCACGGCGCGCGCCGCGCGCGGCGCGCGCGCCCACGCGTGGGCCAGCCGGTGGGCCTGGTACGTCGGGTACCCGGCGAAGATCTCGTCGCCCCCGTCCCCCGAGAGCGCCACGGTCACGGACTTCCGCGCGAAGCGCGAGAGCAGGAACGTGGGCAGGATGGAGGCGTCGCCGAGCGGCTCGTCCACGAGCTCGGCGAGCCCGCCCACGAGGTCCAGCGCGGCGTCGGCGCCCAGCACCTCCTCGTGATGCTCGGTCCCCAGCACGGCCGCGACCTGCCGCGCGTACTTCGACTCGTCGAACGAGGCGTCCTCGAAGCCGATGGAGAAGGTGTTGAGCCGGGTCGAGTGCCGCCGCGCAAAGGCGGCCACGGTGGCGGAGTCGAGCCCGCCCGAGAGGAACACGCCGAGCGGCACGTCGGCGAGCAGGTGCTGGCGCACCGAGAGGTCGAGGGCGGCGCCGAGCTTCGCCGCCGCTTGCACCTCGATGACGGGCCCGTCGCTGCCGTAGCGGACGTCCCACCACCGCTCGACGCGCGCTTCGCCGCGCGCGTACACGAGCCGGTGCCCGGGCGGCAGCTTGCGCACCGACTTCACGATCGAGCGCGGCGCGGGCACCCACTCGTGGGCGAGGTAGGCGGAGAGCGCTTCCACGTCCAGCTCGCGCGAGACGCCGGGATGCTCGAGCATCGCCTTGAGCTCGGACGCGAAGACGAGGCCCTCGGGCAGCACCGCGTAGTAGACGGGCTTGATGCCCAGCCGGTCGCGCGCGAGGACGAGGGTCTGCGTCGCGTCGTTCCAGACGGCGAGGCCGAACATGCCCTCGAGATCGTTGAGCGCGTCGGGACCGCGCATCTCCCACGCGTGCACGATGGCCTCGGTATCAGAGCGGGTTCGAAACGTATGGCCGGCTGCGGTGAGTCGAGTCGTGAGCTCCCGGTAGTTGTAGATCTCACCGTTGAAGACGACCCAGATCGTGCCGTCCTCGCCGGTCATCGGCTGCCGGCCGGTCTCGAGGTCGATGATGCGCAGCCGGCGGATGCCGAGCGCGACGGGCCCGCGCACCACGAAGCCCTCGTCGTCGGGGCCGCGGTGGGCGATGCGGTCGGCCATGCGCTTGAGCACGACCTCGTCGGGCCGGCGATCCGGCCGCGCCTGCACCATGCCGACGATCCCGCACATCGGGCGCTACTCGACTCCCTGCATGCCGTCCGTCTCGCGGACGTAGTAGGCGGGCTTGCGCTGCGTCTCGTAGAAGCCGCGGATCACGATGTCGGCGAGAAAGCCGATGAGCACGGAGAGCACGCCGGTCAGGAACAGCACGACCATGAGGAAGACCATGGGCGTGGCCTCGAGCCGGCCCAGCACCCAGATGCGGTAGAGGACGACCGCGAGCGCCGCGAAGCCGCCCGCGATGCTCAGCAGGCCGAAGCCGCCGAAGATCGCGTTGGGGCGCGTGGCGTAGTCGCCGAGGAACTTGATGGTGAGGAGGTCGACGAGGACGCGGAAGATCCGCAGGAGCCCGTACTTCGACACCCCGGCGGCGCGCGCGTGATGGCCGACCTCGATCTCCGCGATGCGCCCGCCCACCCACGCCACCAGCACGGGCAGGTAGCGGTGCATGTCGCCGTAGAGGTGGACGTCGGCGAGCACGTCGCGCCGGTAGGCCCGCAGCGTGCAGCCCATGTCGTTGATCTTCACGCCGGTGAGCCGGCGGATGAGCCGGTTGGCCAGGACCGACGGCAGCCGGCGCGTCAGCCACTTGTCCCGGCGCGCGCGGCGCCAGCCGCACACGACGTCCTGGCCGGCGTCGAGCACGGCGAGCAGGCGCGGGATGTCGGCGGGATCGTTCTGGAGGTCCGCGTCGAGCGTGACCACGATCGGATGCCGCGAGTGCGCGAGGCCGGCGGCGAGGGCGGGCGTCTGGCCGAAGTTGCGGCGCAGGCGCACCAGCCGCACCGCGCGGTCGGAGGCGCCCAGGCGCTTCATCACGTCCCACGAGCCGTCGGTGCTGCCGTCGTCGACGTAGACGATCTCGTAGTCGCGGCCGAGCGGCTTCAGCGCCGCGGTCAGGCGCGCGTGCAGCGGCTCGAGGTTCTCCCGCTCGTT
Organism: Candidatus Methylomirabilota bacterium; assembly: GCA_036002345.1. GTDB lineage: Bacteria > Methylomirabilota > Methylomirabilia > Rokubacteriales > CSP1-6 > AR12. Next base: position 6,997 of record DASYTM010000020.1, read on the forward strand.
GAGGACGGGCAGGATGACGGAGACACCCTCGGCGCCCGGGCTCACCCGCGCGCCTCGCAGCGGATCACCCAGCGCAGCGCCACCGCCCGGCTCGGCACGCCGACGACGCGCGTGACAGCGAACGAGGGCGGCACGATGGCGCGCAGCGCGTCGAGGTCGAACGCGTGGAGATGCCATTCGTCGTCCATGCGCTCGGGCATATCGTAATCCGAGCCGCGCATCACCAGCCGCCAGATGCCGAGCTTGCGCACGAGCGCCTTGAGGCGGTTGATCAGTCCCTCGTTCGGCACCGAGAGCACGGCCACCCCGCCCGGCTTGAGCACGCGGCGGATCTCGGCGACGGCGGCGCCGGGATCGACGAGGTGCTCGAGCACCTCCGAGCAGTAGACGCGGTCGAAGGAGCCGGCGGCAAACGGCAGCGAGCCGGCGTCGCCCTGGGCGAGCGCCGCGCGCGTGCCCAGCCGCTTGCGCGTGCGCGCGAGCAGCGAGTCCGCGAGGTCGATGCCGACGGCGCGGCCGGCGGGCAGGCGCGCCAGCAGGTGGCCGGCGCCGCACCCGACCTCCAGCACGCGATCGGTCGCGCGCGCGCCGAGCAGGGTGAAGATCCAGGCCACGCGGCGCGACTCCACGTAGCGCACGAACGGGCTCGGATGGGCGTGGAAGCGGTCGAGGTCGTACTTCGCGACCATCGCGTCGTTCCACGCCTTGACCTCGCCCACGTCCTTGAAGCGCGTTGTCACGGTCCTACTGTTATAGCATCCGCCCCCTCGTGTTAGTCTAATCGCCACCTTAGCGGCCACTTGCCGGCCGCCATCCATGCCGGAGGACCCCGCCGCCATGACCAAGAAGATCGCCATCGAGTCGACGGCCGAGGCCTATCTCGAACTCCTCGCGTCCCGCGGCGTCGAGTACCTCTTCGCCAACGCCGGCACCGACTTCGCCCCGCTGATCGAGGCGTGGGCCAAGCGGCTGGCCCAGGGCGCGGCGCTGCCCAAGCCCGTGACGGTGCCGCACGAGACGCCCGCCGTGGCCATGGCCCACGGCTACGCGATGGTGACGGGCCGGCCCCAGGCCGTCATGGTCCACGTCATCGTCGGCGCCGCCAACGCGCTGGCCGGGCTGATGAACGCCGCGCGCGTGGGCGTGCCGATGCTCTTCACGGCCGGGCGCAACCCGATCACCGAGGCCGGCATGCCCGGCGCGCGCAACCGGCCGATCCACTGGGCGCAGGAGTCGTTCGACCAGGCCTCCCTCGCCCGCGAGTTCGTGAAGTGGGACTACGAGCTGCGCAACTTCGTCCAGCTCGAGACGGTAGTGGACCGCGCGCTCGCCATCACCCAGGCCGACCCGCAGGGCCCCGTCTACCTCACGCTGCCGCGCGAGGTGCTGTCGGAGGCGCAGGAGTCGTTCGAGTACTCGCCCACGTCGCGCGCGCCCAAGCCGGCAGCGACGGTGGCCGGGCCGGACGCGATCGCCGAGGCCGCGAAGATTCTGGTGGCGGCGCGCAAGCCGTTGATCATCGCCAAGGCCGCCGGCCGCGATCCGGCCGCCGTGCCCGCGCTCGTCGCGCTGGCCGAGGCGCTGGGCGCGCCCGTCGTGGACCAGTTCCACACCCACATGAATTTCCCCCAGGATCACGATCTCCACGGCGGCTTCGACGCCACGCCGTACCTCGCGGAGGCCGACGCGATCGTCATCGTGGAGTCCGACGTGCCGTGGTTCCCGTCGCTCAAGACCCCGCGCGCGGACGCGCGGCTGATCCAGATCGCCGTCGATCCGCTCTTCTCGCGCTACCCGGTGCGTGGCTTCGGCGCCGACGTGGCGCTACCGGGCGCCCCGCGGCTGACCCTCGCGGCGCTGGCGGAGGCGCTTGCCAAGCAGATGGACTCGAAGGTCGTCGCCGAGCGGCGCGGCAAGACCGCGGCGGCGGGACGCGAGCGGCGGGAGGCCATCAAGTCGCGCGCGACCGCGTTGAAGAACGACACGCCCATCGACATGGCGTGGCTCTCGCGCTGCGTGGGCGACGTGGTGGACGACCGCACCATCGTCGTCAACGAGTACGACCTCGACGCCAGCCAGGCCTGCTTCAAGAATCCCGGGACCTACTTCGGCTCGCCGTCGTCGGGCGGCCTCGGCTGGGGCGTGGGCGCGGCGCTCGGAGCCAAGCTCGGCAAGCCCGACCACACCGTCATCTGTACCGTCGGCGACGGCGCCTACATCTTCGGCGCGCCCACGGCGGCGCACTGGGTGGCGCGCGCCTACGACATCCCGGTGCTGTGGATCATCTTCAACAACCGCGCCTGGAACGCGGTGAAGCGAGCCGTCACCTCGCACGCGCCCGACGGCTGGGCCAAGCGCACGGGTATGCCGCTGACCGAGCTCGATCCGCCGCCGGACTACGAGATGGTGTGCCAGGCCTCCGGCGGCTGGGCCGAGCGTGTGGAGGATCCCGCCGCGCTGCCCGACGCGCTGCGCCGCGCGCTGGAGGTCGTCCGCGGCGGCCGGCAGGCGCTGCTGAACGTCATGTGCAAGAAGCCCTGAGGAGGAGCAGACCCTTGGCGAACATCCCCGTCGTCGACGCCGACGGCCACGTCATCGAGTCCAACGAGCAGGTGGCGAAGTACTTCGAGGAGCCCTACCGGCGCCGGCCGCTCACCTTCCCGCTCTATCCCCAGGACGGCTGGGACCGGCGGCTGCTCGGCACGCTCGGCCAGGCCGGCGGCACCGCCGAGCAGTGGCTGAAGGCGATGGACGAGGGCGGCATGGAGACCGCCGTCCTCTATCCCACCCTCGGCCTGTTCCTGTCGTTCCTGAAGGACCGCGCGTGGGCGGTGGCCATCTGCCGCGCCTACAACACGTTCCTGCACGAGGAGTTCATCAAGAAGAGCCCGCGGCTCCAGGCCGTGGCGCTGCTGCCCATCCAGGACCCCGACGCCGGGGCCGCCGAGCTCGAGCGCGGCGTGCGCCAGCTCGGCCTCGTCGGCGCGATGCTCGCCGCCGACGGCTCTCACCTGCTGGGCGACGCGCGCTTCGCGCCGATCTACGAGACGGCGCAGAAGCTCGACGTGCCGATCGGCATTCACGCCTCGGGCTCGCACCTGGGCGGCGGCGGGCTCGAGCTGTTCCCACAGTTCATCCAGACCCACACCTGCTCGCACGCCTTCGGCCAGATGCGCCAGCTCACCTCGATGATCTTCGAGGGCATCCCCGAGCGCTTCCCGGATCTGAAGATCGCCTACCTCGAGGCGGGCTGCGGCTGGGCCCCGTACTGGATGGAGCGCATGGACGACGAGTACGCCAAGCGCGCCCCGGAGGCGCCGAATCTGAAGAAGAAGCCGAGCGACTACGTGCGCTCCGGCAAGATCTACTTCTCGTGCGAGGCCGACGAGTGGCTGCTGCCGCAGGCGCTGAAGCTGGTGGGCGAGAACCAGATCGTCTACGCCTCTGACTTCCCGCACTGGGACAACTCGTATCCGCAGTCGATCGGCGAGATCCACGACCGCGGCGACCTGAGCGATGCCCAGAAGCGCAAGATCCTCGGGGAGAACGCGCGCCGGCTCTACGGGCTGAAGAACTAGGCCTGCCAGCGCGATGCGGCGGCGCGCGTTTCTCGGCGGCAGCATGGCCGTTCTGGCCGCGTCGGCCGTCGACGCGCAGCCGGCGGCGAACCTGCCTCGCGTCGGTCTGCTGACGATCAGCGGCGCCTCGAACCCACAGCTACAGCGGAACCTCGAGGCGATCCGGCAGGGACTGCGAGAGCGCGGCTGGATCGAGGGCAAGAACATCGTCATCGAGACCCGGTACGCCGAAGGGAATTACGACAAGCTGCCGGCGCTCACGGCCGACCTCTTGCGCGCCAGGGTCGCCGTGATCGTCGGCAGCACGACGCCGCTGGTCCGGATCATTCAGGAGCAGACCAGGACGACGCCCGTGGTCATGGTCGCGATCCTGGATCCCGTCGAGGCGGGGTTCGCCGGGAGTCTGGCGCGGCCGGGCGGCAACATCACGGGGCTCACGCTCATCGCGGGGCCCGAGATCGTCGGCAAGCAGATCGAGCTGCTCAAACAGACGGTCCCCTCGGTCTCCCGGGTGGCGGTGCTCGCGAATCCGAACAATGGCGCTCACGAGGCGCTGTGGAAGGAAGCCGCGCGCGCCTGCCGTGCCCTGCAGCTGCGCGCGACACGTTTCGACGCCCGCGGCGCGAAGGAGCTCGACCCCGCCTTCGCGGCGATGAACAAGCACCATGCGGACGCGCTGCTCATCCTCATCGACGCCGCGCTCTTGGCCGTGAGCCGCCGCCTCGCCGAGCTCGCGACCAGCCATCGGCTGCCGACGATGTCAGGGGTGAGAGCGCACACCGAGAATGGCGGCCTCGTGTCCTATGGCGCCGACCTCACGGACCAGTGGCGGCGTGCCGCCGGTTACGTCGACCGCGTCCTGAAAGGGGCCAAGCCCGCGGAGATGCCGATCGAGCAGCCGTCCAAGTTCGAGCTGGTCGTCAACTCGAGGACGGCAAAAGCGCTGGGTCTCACGATACCTCCGGCGCTGTTGCTCCGCGCGGACGAGGTGATCGAGTGATCACCGCTTCACCTGGCTTCCGACTGAAAATCGGCCGTCCGCGGTTACAATGACGGCCGTTGTGATCGACCTCGGCTACCTCACCCAAGTCGGCAAGATCGTCCTGCTGGACCTCGTCCTGGCCGGCGACAACGCCGTCGTCATCGCGCTGGCTGTGCGGACGCTGCCGCGCCGCCAGCAGTTCTGGGGCCGCATCTGGGGCACGTTCGGCGCCGTCGCACTGCGGCTGGCCTTCATCTTCGTGGTCACCTGGCTCCTCAAGATCCCGCTGCTGCAGGTGGCGGGCGCGCTGATGCTCGTCTGGATCGCTCTCAAGCTCGTCCGCCAGTCGGAGGGCGAGAGCGGCGGCCACAAGGTGCGGCAGGGCACGTCGGTCTTCGAGGCGGTGTGGATCATCATCGTGGCCGACGTCATCATGAGCCTCGACAACGTGCTCAGCGTGGCGGGGGCCGCCCACGGCGACATGCAGCTCGTCGTGTTCGGCATCGGGCTCTCCATTCCCATCGTCATCTGGCTGAGCGCGGTGCTGTCGGCGCTGATGAACCGCTTTCCGTGGATCGTATGGCTCGCGGCCGGCGTGCTCGGCGAGGTCGCGGGCAAGATGATCCTCGACGACGTCTTCGTCGTGGAGCGTTTCGGCCACCCGCACTGGATGGTGCACGTGGCGCTGCGCCTGCCGCTGGCCGTGCTGCTCACGCTGGCGGGCTGGTGGTTCTCGCGCGCGGCCGCGGCGCGGCAGACCGCGGAGCACGCCTGATGCCGCAGGGCCTCCGCGCCTTCGTCGACGCGCTCGCGCAACGCCGGCCCGAGGACGTGCAGGTCGTCAAGCGGCCCATCGACCCCGCCTACGAGATCACCACCTTCGTCGTCAAGCTCGAGAAGGAGCGCCGGCGCCGCCCCGTGCTGATCTTCGAGAGCGTCAAGGGCACGCGCTTCCCGGTCCTCACCAACCTGCACGCGAGCCGCTCGCGCCTGGCCGCCGCCATCAACTGCGCGCCGGACGCGATGCTGCCGACGTATCTCAGGGCGATGGACAAGCCCATCCCCCCGCGCGTGGTGCCGAAGGGACCGGTGCAGGAGGTCGTCCTCGAGGGCGCGGCGGTCGATCTCTACGCGCTGCCGCAGATCGTCCACCACCAGGGCGACGCGGGCCCGTACATCACCTCCGCCATCTCCTTCGCCAAGGACCCCGAGTCGGAGACGTGGAACTGCGCCTACAACCGCCTCATGATCCAGGGCCGCGACACCACCTCCATCCACCTCACGCTCGGCAAGCATCTCTGGGAGTTCAACCAGGCCGCGGAGCGTCGCGGGGAGCCGCTGCAGCTGGCGCTCGTGATCGGCGCGCACCCCGCCATCGCGCTCGGCGCGCTGGCCATCGGCTCCATCGACGAGGACGAGCGCGCCATCATGGGCGCGCTCCTCGGCGAGCCGCTGGAGCTGGTGAAGTGCCGGACCTCCGACGTGCTCGTGCCCGCGCACGCCGAGATGGTGCTGGAGTGCGAGCTCCTGACCGGCAAGCGCACGGCGGAGGGCCCGTTCGGCGAGTTCACCGGCTACAGCCTCGGCGAGCGCCAGCGTGAAGTGGTCAAGGTGAAGGCCATCACGCACCGGCGCGACGCCATCTTCCAGGACATCACGGTGGCGCACCTCGACCACATGCTGCTCTCGACGATCCCGATGGAGGCCAATCTCTACCGCGCCGTGCGCGCCATGGTGCCCTCCGTGCGCGCGGTGCGCGTGCCCGCGCCCTTCACCTGCTACGTCTCGATCGAGCAGCGCCTCGTGGGCCAGGCCAAGAACGCCATCATGGCCGTCCTCGGCGCCGATCTCTACATGAAGCGCGTGGTCGTGGTCGATCACGACGTGGACGTCTTCGACGACCGCCAGATCACCTGGGCCATCGCCACGCGCTGCCAGCCCGACCGCGACATCGCGATCGTCACGCACGCGCGCGGCTCGGACCTCGATCCCTCCACGAAGGAGGACGGCTACACCGCGAAGTGGGGCGTGGACGCCACGGCCAAGCCCTCCCTCGCCGCTTACACGCCGCGCCACCGCGTGCCGCCCGAGGTCTGGGAGCGGCTGCGGCTCGAGGACTTCCTGCCCTGAAGGAGCCGCCATGACTCGACGCGAGCTGCTTCGCGCAGCCGCCGCCACCGCAGCGCTGGCGGTGACCTCTCCCGTGTTCGCGCAGCAACCGCCGTCACCGGGTCGCGTGAAAGGGCCGAGTGTCTGGCTCGACATGGACCAGGCCGAGCTCGACGCCGCGTACGACCAGGCCGCCTACGCGCCGAACTTGCAGCAGATCACCGGACGCTACGCGACGAACAGCGAGATCGTCCGCGCGCGGCTCGGCGCTCCCAAGCGCTACGCGTACGGATCGACGCCCATCGAGAGGCTCGACGTCTTCACGACCCCGCGGCCGAACGCGCCGGTCCACGTTTTCGTCCACGGCGGCGCGTGGCGGGTCAGCACGGCGCGCGACAATCACTTCGCCGCCGAGGTGTTCGTCAACGCCGGCGCGCACTTCGTCGTCCCGGATTTCGCCTGGGTGCAGGACGTCGGCGGCAGTCTCCTGCCGATGGCCGACCAGGTGCGGCGGGCCATCGCCTGGGTGCACCGAAGCGCGGCGGGCTTCGGCGGTGATCCGGGCCGCATCTACGTGTCGGGCTTCTCCTCCGGCGCGCACCTCGCGGGCGTGGCGCTCACCACCGACTGGGCCCGGGACTTCGGCGTTCCGGCCGACGTGATCAAGGGCGGGCTCTGCTGCAGCGGCATGTACGACCTCAAGCCCGTGCGGCTCTCCGCGCGGAGCCGCTACGTGAAGTTCACGGACGAGATGGAGCAGGCGCTCAGCCCGCAGCGCCACCTCGACAAGCTTCGCGCGCCCCTCCTCCTCGCCCACGGAACGCTCGAGACGCCGGAATTCCAGCGCCAGACACGCGACTTCGCCGCCGCGGTGAAGGCGGCCGGCAAGCCCGTGCAGCTCCTCGTCGGCCAGGGCTACAACCACTTCGAGATGTACGAGACGCTCGCGAATCCTTACGGCTTGCTGGGGCGCGCGGCGCTGGAGCAGATGAAGCTGGGCTAGCGACGGTGACGCGCCTCGCGGCACTTGCTAGCGCGGCGGCCGTCGTGGCCGGGGCCGGGCTCGTCCTGAGCGTGCTCGTCCACCTCAGCGCCGTCGCCGGCGGCCCGAATCCCCTGGGCAGAGCCGCCTGGCTGCTTCACGGGGGCATCTTCGTCGTGTGGCTCCCGGCGGTCCTCTGCGCGCAGCGGCTCACACGCGACGCCAGGCGCAGCGACTTCTGGCGTGTCGCGCTGCGCGGCTGCCCGCCCTGGATGCGCTACATGGCCTATGCCTTCTTCGCGTATGCCATGCTCAACTTCGTCCTCTTCATCACCGGCGCCTTCGGCGACCGCGACGACGAGATCGTCAGCGTGCGCGGCTTCTCCGGTCACTGGATGGTCTTTTATTCCGTCGCGCTCGTCCTGCTCTATTCCTACGCCCACACCGACACGCGAACCCGCCGCTGCGCCGCCGGCCACGCGGTGAGCCCGACGGCTAGCTACTGCGAGACGTGTGGACGGCTGGTGACCCCGCCGTGACGCGCCTGGAGCTCGTCACGGCCATCCGCGCGCCGCGCGAGCGCTGCTTCGATCGCGCACGCAGCGTCGAGCTCCACACCCGCTCGACGGCCGCCACCGGCGAGACGGCGATCGCCGGCCGTACCCGCGGGCTGCTCGGCGCCGGCGACGAGGTCACGTGGCGCGCCCGGCACTTCGGCGTGTGGCAGACGCCGACGAGCCGGATCACGGCCTACCGGCGGCCGGCCTTCTTCCGCGACTCCATGGTCCGCGGCGCGTTCGCGCGGCTCGATCACGGCGGCCCGTCGATCGACGGCTTCGTCGAGCACGTGAACCTCGACCTGTTCGCGAATTACGCCGGGCCATGACGATGGCGAGCCTTGCTTTCAGGTAGACTGTCGAGCCGGTGGTGAACTTCGCCGCGTTCCTGGAGGCGACGGCGCGGGCCAACGCCGAGCGCACCGCGCTCGCGTGGGACGGGGGCGCGCTCACCTACGGCGAGCTGGACGCGCGCGCGAGCGGGCTGGCGCGCTCGCTGCGCGCCCGCGGCCTGAAGGCCGGCGACCGGCTCGCGCTCCTCGTCCCGAACCGCTGGCAATTCGCCGTCGCCCTGCTCGGAGGGCTCAAGGCCGGGCTCACGGTCGCGCCCATCGATCCCCTGCTGAAACCCGAGGAGCGCGCGGAGATCCTGGGGGATCTCAAGCCCGCGCTCGTCCTCGACGACGTCGCCGCCGAGCGCTCGGAATGGGCGACGCGCGAGGCGCCGAGCGCGCCGGCGCTCGTGCTCTACACCTCCGGTTCGACGGGCCGGCCGAAGGGCGCGGTCCTGTCGCATGACGCGCTGGACTTCGCCCAGCGCTCCTGGGCGGGGCCGGTCATGGCGCTGACGCCGGACGACGTGGTGCTGGCCGTCCTGCCCTTGTCGCACTCCTTCGGGATCAACGGCGCCTTGCTCACGCCGCTGCTCGTCGGCGCGACGGTGCGCATCGTCGAGCGCTTCACTCCCGAGACCATCGCCACGATGCTCGCGCGCGAGGTCGTGAGCGTCTTCCCCGGCGTGGCCACGATGTTCCGCCGCGTGCTCGACGTCCCCGGCTTCGCGGGAGGCGCGCGGCTGCGCCTGGCCGTCTCGGGCGCGGCCCCGTGCCCGTGGGATCTGGCCCAGGACTGGCGCGCGCGCACCGGCGTGCGCATCGTGCGCGGCTACGGCATGACCGAGCTGTTCCGGCCGCTGTCCTATCTCGCGGCTGATCCGACCGAGTTCCCCGATGCCGTCGGCCGCGCGGTGCCCGGCGTGGAGGCGCGCATCGTGGACGAGGAGCTGTGGATCCGGACGCCCGCCGCCATGGATGGCTATCTCGGCGCCCCCGAGGAGACGCGCGCGGTGCTGGCCGACGGCTGGTTCCGCACCGGCGACCTGGCCACGATCGACGCCGACGGCTGGGTCCGGATCACCGGACGCAAGCGCGAGCGGATCGTCCGCGGTGGCCACTCCGTGTTTCCGCAAGAAGTCGAGGCGGTGCTGCTCGTCCATCCCGACGTGGCGGAGGCCGCCGTGGTCGGCGTGCCCCACGCCGAGCTCGGCGAGGAAGTCGCGGCGTTCGTGGTGCTGCGCCCGGGCGTGCGCGCCACGGCCGAGGCCTTGATCGCCCACTGCCGCGAGCGGCTCGCGGGGTACAAGTATCCGCGGCGCGTGACGCTCATGGGGGCGCTGCCCCGCAGCTCGACGGGCAAAGTGCTCAAGGCGAAGCTGGCCGCGGAGGCCTGAGGACAGCCGTGCCCCGTCCCTTCGTCCTCCTGATCTCGATCGACGGCTTCGCGGACTTCTACTGGCGCGACGAGCGGGTGAAGGCGCCCACGCTGCGCCGGCTCGCCGAGCGCGGCGCGGTCGCCGACGGCGTGACCGCGGTGTTTCCCAGCACGACGTGGCCGACTCACGTGAGCCTCGTCACGGGCGTGCGGCCCGCGCGCCACGGCGTCGTGGCGAACCACATCCTGAATCGCGCCACCCGCCGGGCCGAGGACCTCACCGGCGACCCGATCTACGACGCCGCGGCGATCCTCACCGCACCGACGGTGTACGACCGCGCGGCGGCCGCGGGCCTGAAGGTCGCCGCCGTGGACTGGCCGGCCACGCGCCACTCGCCGTCGCTCGCGTTCAACCTGCCGTTCTTCAAGGACCAGCGCGTGTTCGAGACCGAGACCGCGCGCGCCGTCTGGGACGAGCTGAAGACCGCGGGCTTCCCGCTCGAGCGCCAGGGCGAGTGGGCGCTGCTGCCCAAGCGCTTCATGAAGGACACGATGGTGGCCGACGTCGCCGCTCACGCCGTGTACCGCCACGCCCCGGACATGCTGATGGTCCACTTCCTCTGCGCGGACAGCCACCAGCATCTCTTCGGCCCGCGCACGCCCGAGGTCTACTGGGCCATCGAGTACATCGACGGTTGCATCGGCCGGCTCCTGGCGACGCTCCCCGGCGCCGTGCGCGAGCGCGCCGCCGTCTTCGTCGTCTCGGACCACGGCTTTCTGCCCGTGGAGCGCGACATCCGCCCCAACGTCCGGCTCAGGCGGCTGGGCGCGGTGCGCGGCGACGGCCACGCGGGATTCTCGGGTGAAGCGTGCTTCGTGATGAACCACGGCGCCGGCTATCTCTATGCCCTGGATGGCGACACGCGCGCGCTCCGCTCGCTCGCCGCCGAGATCTCGACGATGGAGGGCGTCGCCGGCGTGTGGCCGCGCGAGCGCTTCGGCGACCTCGGGTTGCCCGCCGAGCATCGGATGCTCCCCGACGCGGTCTTCGAGGCGAAGCCGGGCTACCAGTTCTCCGACGAGACGGCCGGCGAGGACGAGAACGGCGCGCCGAAGTACCGTGGCACCCACGGCCAGCGCCCCGAGGCGCCCGGCAACGCGGCCTTCTTCCTGGCCTCGGGCGCCGGCATCCGCCAGGGCGCCAAGCCCGGCCGGATCCAGAGCCGCGACGTGGCCCCGACGCTGGCGACGCTCCTCGGCGTGACGATGCCCGACGTCGAGGGGCGCGTGCTCACTGAGATCGTAGACGCCTGAGCGCCTCCCACACGCGGCCGGACGTCAGCGGGAGCTCGTTCGTCTCGATCCCCAGCGCGTCGGCGACGGCGTTGGCCAGCACCGCGGCCGGCCCGAGCGTGCCCCCCTCGCCGACGCCACGGACGCCCAGCAGGTTGTCGGCCGGCTCCTCGAGGTGGTCGAGCTCGAAGGGCGGCAGCATGGTGGCCGCCGGCAATGCGTAGTCCATGAGGCTCCCCGTGAGGAGCTGGCCCTCGCCGTCGTACACGAGGTGCTCGAAGAGCGCGCCGCCGATGCCCTGGGCGATCGCGCCGTGCATCTGGCCCTCGACCACCATCGGGTTGATCACGCGGCCCGTGTCCTCCACGCAGACCCATCGGCGAATGGTGAGCCGTCCGGTCGCCGGATCCACTTCCACGATCGCGCCCTGCGAGCCCGCCGCGAACGTGCCGCGGATGGGGTCGTAGTAGCGGGTCGCCTCCAGCCCGGGCTCGACGTCCGCGGGCAGCCGGTTGGTCTCCAGCGTCGCGACGCGCGCGACCTCGGCGAGCGTGACCGTCTTGCCCGGCGCGCCGCGCACGCTCACCGTGCCGTCGGCGATGTCGAGATCCTCCGCGGCGGCCTCCAGCAGGTGCGCGGCGATCCGCGCGGCCTTCTCGCGCACCGCGCGCGCCGCCAGCGCGACGGCGCCGCCGCCGATCACGGCCTGGCGTGAGGCGAACGCGCCGAGCCCGAACGGCGTGGCGTCGGTGTCGCCGAGGACGACCGTGACCGACGCGAACGGCACACCGAGGTCCGCTGCCGCGATCTGGGCCAGCGTCGTCTCGGTGGACTGCCCCTGCGAGGTGACGCCGGCCAGGACGGTGACGGCGCCCGACGGGTCCATCCGCACCGTCGCGCCCTCGTGGCCGGTGCGGAACGGCATGCGCGGCCCCGCCGAGGCCGCGCGGCCGAGGCCGGTCAGCTCGTTGTAGTTGGCGAAGCCGATGCCGATGTAGCGGCCCGCCGCGCGCAGCTCCGCCTGCTCCGCGCGAAACCGCGCGTAGTCCAGGGCCTCGACCACCTTCTCGAAGCACACGGGATACGCGCCGCTGTCGTGCACGAGCCGGGTCGCCGAGGTGTACGGCAGGTCGTCCTTCGTGACGAGGTTGATCCGGCGGATCTGCACCGGGTCGAGGTTCAGGGCGCGCGCGCCGAGCTCGAGCGCGCGCTCCATCACGAAGGTCGTGGCCGGCCGCGCCACCCCGCGGTACGGGCCGGCCGGCGCGGTGTTCGTGGCGATCGCGCTCACCTCGCAGCGGTAGTGCTCGAGCTTGTAGGGCCCGGTGAGCAGGCCTCCGACCATGAGGGCCTCGATCCCCGCCGTCCACGGAAAGACCGAGTACGCGCCGGCGTTGCAGAGCACGCGCGCGTCGAGCGCGCGCAGCCGGCCGTCGGCGTCGAAGCCCACGCGCAGCGCGTAATGGTGGTCGCGCGCGTGCGCGCAGGCCAGGAAGTGCTCGCGGCGCGACTCCACCCACTTCACGGGGCGGTGAAGGCGCATCGCGAGCAGGCAGAGCGCGACGTCTTCCGGATAGAGGATGCCTTTCACCCCGAAGGCGCCGCCGACGTCGGGCGCGACGACCCGGATCTTGTGCTCGGGAAGCCCGAGGACCTCGGCGAGTCCGTGCCGCGCCAGGTGCGGCACCTGGGTGCCCGTCCAGAGCGTGAGCCGGCCATCGGCGGCGTTCCAGTCGGCCACGCCGCCGCGCCCCTCCATCGGCACGGCCGTGTGACGGTTGCTGCGGAGCGTGCGCTCGATCACGACCACCGCGCCGTCCATGGCGAGATCGACGCGGCCGTTCTCGAAGCGGCGGGAGAGGAGCACGTTGCCCGGCGCGCCCTCGTGGACGAGCGGCGCGCCGGCACGCGCGGCGGCGTCGGCCTCGACCGCCGCGGGCAGCGGCTCGTACTCGACGTCGACCAGCGCCGCGGCGTCCTCGGCCGCGTAGCGGTCGGCGGCCACCACGACGGCCAGCGGCTCGCCCGCGTAGCGCGCCGTCGGCCAGGCGAGCACCGGCTGCGCCGTCGTGACGTAGCCCGGGGCTGACGACCTCGCGGTCAGCCGCGCGCGCGCGACCGTCTCGTCGGCGCCGGTGGCGACGAGCAACACCTGCGGCGCCGCGGCGGCGCGCGTCGTGGCGATGGCGCGCACGTGGGCGTGAGCGTGGAGGCTGCGGACGAACGCGACGTGGCCGAGGCGCGGCAATTCGAGGTCACCGACGTAGCGCCCGCGCCCGGTGACGAGCCGCGCGTCCTCGCGGCGAGGCTGGCGCGCGCCGAACGGAGAGGAGGACACGACCTAGATCATCGCGTAGCCGCCGTTGACCGAGACGACCTGGCCGGTGATCCAGCCCGCCCGCGGGGAGGCGAGCAGCAGGACCATCGGCGTGACGTCGTCGGCCCGGCCGACGCGGCCCAGCGGATACAAAGCGACGATCTTCTTCATGCGCTCGCTATTTGGATCGCTTGGGACCCCGCCGGCGTGGGCGTCGAAGTTGTCGGTCTGCACACGCAGTTGGCGCGGACGCCGGCGCGCGCGAACTCCCGCGCGAGCGACTTCGTGAGCCCCACCGTGGCGGCGCGCGCGGTGGCGTCCGAGCCCCTGCCCCGCGCCCGTCACGAGGACGACTTTGCCGGCGAGTCCGAGGTCCACGGCCAGCGATACTATCAGGCCAAAAGGAGCGTGCCCATGCCGACCGCGCTGGCCCCTCAGATCGAGCAGTTCCTCCACGACAATCCGCAGGGTGTGCTGACCTCGTTCAGGCGGAACGGCATGCCGCAGCTCAGCATCGTGACCGTGTACCCGCGGGACGGCGGCGTGGGCATCTCGATCACGGAGACACGCGCGAAGTTCAAGAACCTGTTGCGCGATCCCCGCTGCTCGGTGCTGGTGTCGCACGTCGACTGGTGGTCGGGCTTCCTGGTCTTCGAGGGCAAGGCCGAGCTCGTCCACTCCGGCAACGCCGACCCCGAGACGCTGCGGATGGCCCGGCGCCGCATCTTCAGCGCCACCACGCGGCGGCGCAGCGCGGACTGGGAGCAGTACGACCGGATCACGGCCGCCGACAAGCGGGTCGCGATGATCGTGCGGCCCGATCACGTCTACGGCTCGGCGCTGGCCAAGCTGCGCGACGCGGCGGCCAAGGCCTAGCATGAGCTACGACCTCTTCTTCCGCTGGCGCCGGCCGCCCGCGGCGGGCACGCCCGACGGCTTCCTCCCGTACTTCATGGAGCGCCCGCACTACCGGTGCACCGACAACCAGGCGTGGTACGAGCACGAGAAGACGGGCGTCTATTTCTCCTTCGACATCGGCGCGCCCGAAGCCGATGGCGAGCGTGACCCGACCCTCGCCCCCGTCGCCTTCAACCTGAACTACCTCCGGCCGCATCCGTTCGGCCTCGAGGCCGAGCCCGAGCTGACGGCGTTCGTGCGGCGCTTCGACCTGCTCGTCTCCGATCCCCAGACCGACGGCATGGGCGACGGCGAGTACTCGCCGGAGGGATTTCTCCGCGGCTGGAACCACGGCAACGAATTCGGCTACAAGTCGATGCTCCCGCAATCGCCGGACGCCGCGCGCTACGCGATGCCGGCGGCGACGATCGCGAGCGCGTGGCGCTGGAACCGCGCGGTGCTCGCGCGCCAGGAGGCGATCGGCGAGGCCGCCTACGTGGCGCGCGTGTTCTTCTTCGACGTTGACGGCGTCTTGCGGGTCGGCGCCGTCTGGGGCGACGCGATCCCGACGCTCCTGCCGCGTGTCGAGGTGGTGATGATGCCGCGCAAGGACCTGGCGCCGCGCCGGCTGTTCCGGAAGAACGAGGACTTCGTGCTCGTCACCTGGGAGGAGCTCGAGCCGCTGCTGGCGCGCTTCCCGCTCGATGCCGACGGCGCCCTGCCCGCTCGCCGGCTCTTCTACGACGAGCCGCCCGCGTTCCTCGTCGACCTGATCCGCGCCAAGCCGCCGCACACCGGCCCGTTCGCGAACGTCGAGTTCGACAAGATCCTCGATCGCGAGCTGGTGAACCGGGTCCGCTGAGGGACGCTACTTCAGCGAGCGCAGCTCGAGCGCGATGGTCTCGTGCCCCACGCGCATCTCGAGGAACTCCAGCACGATGGCCAGGAGCACGAAGGCGATGCCGACCGTGAAGACGGCGGCCGCCGCCATCGGCGCGCGGCCGAGCCACGGGGCCGCCGCGAGC
The DNA here is from genome assembly GCA_036002345.1 of Candidatus Methylomirabilota bacterium. Classification (GTDB taxonomy): domain Bacteria; phylum Methylomirabilota; class Methylomirabilia; order Rokubacteriales; family CSP1-6; genus AR12. The sequence continues at coordinate 22,447 of DASYTM010000020.1, forward strand.
AGCATGGCGGTGGCGACGAAGCAGAAGATGGCGACGTAGATCGACTCCAGGGCGTGCTGGGAGGTTCGCAGGCGCCGCTCGAACAGCGCCACCTGCGCCCGGATGCTCTCGCGCCGGCCCGTGGGGTCGGCGGCCGGCAGCGCCCGGAACTCGCGGGCGAGGTCGCGCACGCGGTCGGCGAGCGAGAGGTTCTTGGTCTGGATCCCGATGAAGAGCAGCCCGCTCGCCGACACCATGACGATGGGCGCCACCGCGGTGGTGATGACGTCGGCGGTGGCGGCGTCCATGGCGGCTATCTCTACGCCACTCGCGCGGAGTCCGCAAATGTGGTGTAGTCACCGCCCATGACCGAGACCCCCTCCGGCCTGTCGGCTTTCTCCCTCGCGGGCCGCACGGCCCTCGTGACCGGCGCCGGCCAGGGCATCGGCCGCGTCCTGGCCCTCGGGCTGGCCCAGGCGGGCGCGCGGGTGGCCGTCACCGACGTGAACGGTGAGACGGTGGCGCACGTGGCGGACGAGCTCCGCGCGGCGAAGGCCGAGGCGGCGCATCGCGTGCTCGACGTCGCGCGCAGCGAGGACATCGAGCCGGCCGTGGCGTGGGCGGAGCGCGAGCTCGGCCCCATCGACGTCCTCGTCAACAACGCCGGCATCCGCGAGCGCGTGTTCGATTCGTTCGCGATCACGGCCGCCGACTTCGACCAGATCCTCGCCGTCAATCTGCGCGGTCCGTTCCTCCTCTGCCAGGCCGTCGGCCGCCGCCTCGCCGAGCGGGGCGGCGGCGGCAGCATCATCAACATCGCCTCCCAGCTCGGCCTGGTCGGCATGGCGGGACGGCCCGCCTACACGGCGAGCAAGGGCGGGCTCATCAACCTCACGCGCACGCTCGCGCTCGAGTGGGCGCCGCGCCGCATCCGCGTGAACGCGATCGCGCCCGGTCCCATCCGCACACCCCACACCCAGGCGCGCGTGAGCGATCCGGCGACGAACGCCCGCTACCAGGACGCCACGCCGCTCGGCGCCTGGAAGGAGCCGGAGGAGCTGGTCGGCGCCGCCGTCTATCTCGCCTCGGACGCCTCGACGTGGGTGACCGGACACGTCCTCGTCGTCGACGGCGGCTTCACCGCGCGCTGAGGCGCCGTTGAGCGAGTTCGACCTCGAGTTCCGCGGTGTCTCCAAGCACTTCGGCGAGGTGCGGGCGGTGGACGACGTCAGCTTCCAGGTCCGCCGCGGCGAGTTCCTCTCCCTGCTCGGTCCGAGCGGCTGCGGCAAGACGACGAGCCTCCGGATGATCGCGGGGTTCGAGCGGCCGACGGCGGGCGAGATCTTCCTCGGCGGCCGCTCGGTCGGCGACACGCCGCCCTACCGCCGCAACGTGAACACGGTGTTCCAGCACTACGCGCTCTTCCCGCACAAGAACGTGTTCGACAACGTCGCCTTCGGCCTGCGCATGAAGCGCCTGGCGGCCGCCGAGATCGCCGGCCGCGTCGAGCGCATGCTGGCCCTCGTCGAGCTGCCCGGCATCGCCCGGCGCTTTCCGAATCAGCTCTCCGGCGGTCAGCAGCAGCGCGTGGCGCTGGCGCGGGCCCTCATCAACGAGCCGACCGTGCTCCTGCTCGACGAGCCGCTCGGCGCGCTCGACCTCAAGGTCCGGCGCCGCATGCAGCAGGAGCTCAAGCGCATCCACCGCGAGGTGGGCGTGACGTTCGTCTACGTGACCCACGATCAGGAAGAGGCGCTGACGATGTCGGACCGCATCGCGGTGATGAACCACGGCCGTGTCGAGCAGCTCGACACGTCGGCGGCCATCTACGAGCGTCCGGCGACGCGCTTCGTCGCGAACTTCATCGGGCTCACCAACCTCCTGCCCGGCGTGGTCGAGCGCCGCGACGGGTCCAGCGTCGTCGTCCAGCTCGAGGGCGGCATGCGCGTCGGCGCCGAGGCCCCGTCCTCGGCACAGGCGGGCGCCAAAGTGGACGTCGCCGTGCGCCCGGAGAAGATCCGGATGACGGTGGACAAGCCCGCGCCCGGCGCCGTCAGCCTGGAGGGCACGGTCGCGGAGGTCGTCTACCAGGGCGCGCTGACGGAATACCACGTGGCGCCGGCGGCGGGGCCGCCCGTGCGCGTCGTCGCCCAGAACACCGGGCAGACGTGGGAGGCGGAGCGCGTTCCCGTGGGGCGGCGCGTCTACCTGTCGTGGCCGGACGGCGCGGCCCTCGTGCTGCCCGCCGACGAGGCGGCCGGAGACGACGCCTGATGCGCGAGGAGATCCTGACGCGGCTCTACCGGTGGCCCTGGCTGAAGATCGTGCTCTTCGTGGTGCCGGCCCTCGCCCTGCTCCTCGTGTACCTGGTCATCCCGCTCTGCATGCTCGTGGTGATGTCCTTCTATCGGTCCACGCTGTTCGGCATCGTGCCGGACTTCTCGTGGAACAACTATCTGCACTTCGCGCGCAATCCGATGTTTCCCAATCTCCTGCTGCGCTCGATCCGGATGGCGCTGACCGTGACCGCCATCAGCCTGCTCGTGAGCTATCCGTTCGCGTACTTCCTGGCGCGGGCCACGCGACGCTACAAGACCGCCCTGCTCATCCTGGTGATGGTCCCGTTCTGGACGAGCTACCTGATCCGCACCATGTCGTGGCTGCCCATCCTGGGCATCAAGGGCGTGGTGAACTACAGCCTCATGTCGCTGCAGATCGTGTCGAGCCCCATCGAGGCGTTCCTGTTCAACGAGTTCTCGGTGATCCTCACGCTCACGCACATCTACCTTCCCTACATGGTGATCCCGATCTACCTGTCGCTCGACCGTCTCGACGGCCGGCTGCTCGAAGCGGCGGGCGACCTGGGCGCCAATCCCGCGCGCGCCTTCTGGCACGTCACCCTGCCCCTGAGCCTGCCCGGCGTGGTGGGCGGCATCGTGATGGTCTTCATCGCGGGCTTCGGCGCCTACGTGACGCCGAAGCTCCTCGGCGGCTCCTCCGGCATCATGTTCGGCAACGTCCTCGCCGACCAGTACAGCGGGACCTTCAACTGGCCGTTCGGGGCCGTGCTCGCCCTCATCATGATCGCCGTCGTCTTCGTCCTCCTCACCGTGGCCAGCCGCGTCACCCGGCTCGACGCCGTCTTCGGGGGCCGCGCGTGACGGGCGGGCGCGCGCGCCGATTCCTGATCGTGTACGCGGTCGCCGTCTACGCCTTCCTCTACACGCCGATCGCCATGCTGATGCTGCTGTCGTTCAACGACAGCAACGCCATCACGCTGCCCTGGGGCGGCTTCACCCTGCGCTGGTACCGGGCGCTGGGCGAGAACCGGTCGCTGTTCGTGTCGCTCAAGAACAGCCTCGCGCTGGGCGTGACCACGGCCGTGATCGCCACCGTGATCGGCGCCTTCGCGGCCTTCGCGTTCCGCTACCGCTTCCGCGGCCAGGTGGCCCTCATGCGGATGCTGCTGCTGCCGTTCGTGGTGCCGGGGCTCACCATCGGGGTGGCCCTGCTCCTCCTCTTCCACGCCGTGGGCATGAGGCCGGGGCTCTTCACCACCACCCTCGTCGCCCACGTCGGCTTCACGCTGCCCTACGTGTTCGTCCTCATCTCCACGCGGCTCCACCGATTCGACGAGTCGCTGGAGGAGGCGGCCATGGACCTGGGCGCCGACGAGCTGGCCACCTTCTGGCAGGTGACCTTCCCCCTCATCCGGCCGGGCGTGGTGGGGAGCGCGCTGTTCGCTTTCACCCTGTCCTTCGACGAGTTCATCCGCACGCTCTTCACCATCGGCAACGACAACACGCTGCCCATCCAGATCTGGTCGATGCTCGGGTCCATGGTGAGCCCCGAGCTGAACGCGATCGCCACGCTCATCGTCATCGCCTCCGTCGGGCTCGTCGTGCTCGGAGAGCTCCTCCGGGGACGCGAGGGCTGAGCGAGGCGGAAAGGAAACGAACATGCTGCGACGCAGAGACTTCCTGACCTCGGTCATGGGCGGGGCCGTCCTCGGTCCGTGGGGCGCCGCCAACGTGGTCCTCGCCCAGGCCGCGCTGCCCGGCCCGCTGCGCGTGCACGGCAACCCGATCGCCACGCGCGACAAGGACATGAAGCCGTTCAAGGACCAGCACAACGTCGACGTGCAGGTCCAGCTCTCCGTCACCCACACGGAGACGGTGACGCGCATCTACTCCGGCGCCACCAAGCAGTTCGACCTCTTCACCCTCCAGCACCCGTTCATCAAGAAGCTCGCGAAGGACCGCATGATCCTGCCCATCGAGGAGAGCCGGATCCCCAACATCGACAACCTCTACGACCACGTGCGGCGCCCGGACTGGGGCGTGCACGAGGGCCGGCTCTACGCGATGAACTATCTCTGGGGCTACGACTCCATCGTCTACAACCAGAAGCACATCCCCAAGGTGGACTCCTGGGGCGTGCTGTTCGAGGACGCCTACCGCGGGCGGGTGGCGTGGCGCGACGATCCGCTGCAGATGATCCTCACCGCCGCGCTCTACATGCAGAAGTTCCGCGATCCCAACAACCTCTCCGAGGCCGATCTCGCCGAGGTGAAGAAGTTCCTCATCTCGCGCAAGAAGAACATCCGCACCATGTGGACGACCTACGCGGAGGCGGTGAACCTCCTGCGCAGCGAGGAGGTCCACGCGCTGTGGGGCTGGCTGCCCATGGCCACCGCCCTGCGCAAGGACGGGATGCAGACGGCCTACGCCCTGCCCAAGGAAAAGCCGATCATGTGGTTCACGAACTACATCGTCTCGAAGGACAGCCAGGTGCTGCCCACGGTGTGGGCCTTCTTGAATTATTGTCTGGGCGACCAGTTCACCATGTCGCTCACCAACGACTTCGACTACCGGATGGGCTCCAGCCGCCAGCTCAAGCTCCTGGCCCCGGAGCGGATCAAGCAGATCGGCCTCGACGCCATTCCCGACCTGGTGCGCAACAGCTTCACGTATCTGTTGCCCGATCGCCTCGACAAGTACGTGGAGGCGTGGGCGGAGGTGAAGGCATCATGACGACGCGACGGGCTTTCCTCGGCACCCTCGGCGCCGCCGGCGCGGCCGCCCTCGCTCCTTACATGGACGGGCCGGCCTTCGCCCAGACCGGCGGGTCGCTGCGCCTGTTCACGGTGGCGGTGGCGGGCCGCGACAAGGACATCGACCAGGCCAAGAAGGACCTCAACCTCGACATCCGCGTCACCTTCAACGTGGCCCACACCGAGACGTTCGCGAAGATGAACGCGGGCGTGCTGTCGCCGCAACAGGACATCCTGCACATCCAGCAGCCGTTCGTGCGCCCGCTCGCCCAGCGCAAGTGGATCCTGCCCATCGATCCGGCGCGGCTGAAGAACCACCCCCGGATGTTCGAGCAATTCAAGAGCCCGGAGTGGGCGATGTGGGAGGGCAAGCTCGTGGCCCTGCCCTACTACTGGGGCTACGACTCCATCGTCTACAACGCCAAGCACATGCCGGACGGCGGCGACACGTGGGGCCGCCTGTGGGACGACCGGTATCGCGGCCGGCTCTCCCTGCGCGACGACGCGCTCTCGAGCTTCCAGCCCGTCGCGCTCTTCCTGGGCTACAACCCCAACCGCATGACCAAGGCCCAGCTGGACGACTGCAAGAAGTTCCTGATCAGCAAGAAGCGGCACTTCCGCCAGCTCTGGTCCACCTACGCCGAGGCCGTGAACCTGCTGCGCAGCGAAGAGGTATGGGGCCTGTGGGGCTGGCTGCCCATGGTGGCGACGCTGCGCAAGGAAGGCATGGACGTGCGCTACGGGCTCCCGAAGGAGCGCGCCATCGCGTGGTTCGCGTCCTACGTCATCTCGAAGGACACCACGGCCGTGCCGGCGTGCTACGCGTTCCTGGACTGGGTGCTCGACGAGAAGTTCGGCACCTCGATGGCGAAGGATTTCGGCTATCGCATGACCACCACCGCGCACATGAAGAACCTGACCCCCGCCGAGATCAAGGACATGCAGCTCGACGACATCGGCGGCCTGGTGAGCAAGCTCTTCATCCAGGAGCTGCCGGAGAACCTCAACGAGTGGGTCCAGGCCTGGAGCGAGTTCAAGAGCGCGTGAGGCGCGCTAGCGGTCCAGCTCGACCAGGTATTCCTTGATGCGCTTGGCGTCGGGGGCGTTGGGCTTCAGCGCCAGGTATTGCTGGAAGGCGGCCTTGGCCCGGGCGGGATCCTTCTGCTGGTAGTAGAGGAAGCCGAGCTGGCGGTGGGGCTCGGGCGCGGTGGCGTCCAGCTCCACGGCCTTCTCGTACGACGCCAGCGCCAGCCGCACGTGCTCGTCCTTCTTCGGGAGCTCGCGGGCCCGCTGGGCCTGCAGGCGGTGCAGGTCGCCGTAGTAGGTATGGGCGATCGGGTCCTTGGGGGTGATGGCGAGCACGCGGTCGAGCTGGCGCTGGGCGATCGGGAAGCGGCCCGCGCGGATGTCCTCGTAGGCGTTGTCGCGCACCACCGTGCGCATGCGGAGCTGGAAGTCCTCGGTGTCGCGGATGCGATCGGGGGCCGCGGCCGCGCCCGCGTACTTCGTCGCCAGGATCTGGTTCGTGGTCTCGATGCGCTCGGTGAGCCGCGGGTGGCTGCCGAAGAAGAACGTCTCCAGCGAGCCGCGGTCCTTGGACTCCGAGCGCAAGAGCTCGAAGACCTTCGGGGCCTCGCGCGGGTCGTAGCCGGCGCGCACGAGGTTGGCGAGCCCGCCGTCGTCGGCGTCGCGCTCGAGGTCACGGCCGTAACCGTTGATGGAGGCCATGACGGTGAGGGCCAGGCCCAGGCCGAGAATGGCGTTGGCCGTCTGGCCGATGACGGCGGCCCCGACGTGATCGCCCTTCTGCGCGCGCGAGCCGGCCACGGCGGCCACGCCGATGGAGGCGGCGAGAGCGCCCACCGTGTAGAGGATCTGCTTGGTCTGCGCGTCGCGCTGGAAGGAGAGCGCGTGGCGGTGCGTCACGTGGGTCATCTCGTGGCCGAGGATCATGGCCAGCTGCGACTCGTTGTCGAGCCGGCTCAGGAGCCCGGTGTGCACGTAGATGTGGCCGTTGGGCATGGCGAACGCGTTGAGCGTCGGATCGCGCAGCACGCCGAACTTGAAGCCGGGCCCGGCGGCCGCGCGCACCTCGTCGGAGGTCAGCCGGTCGCCGATCCGCGCGAGGTATTCCTCGAGCAGCGGGTCGTCGTAGACCCTGGCCTTCTTGAGGAGGGCCTCCTCCTCCTTCTCGGCCTTGGCCCAGAGCGCGCGCTCGTCGGACTCGGGCTTGAACGGCTGGCCGCCGGCGCCGATGGGCGGCACGGAGCGGCTGGCGCACGCCGGCAGGAGCAGGCTCGCGATGACGAGCCACGCCAGCGCGCGGCGCATCAGTTGCGGGATCCCAGCTGTTGCCGCACCTTCCGCAGCTCGTCGCGGAAGCCGTTGGCGTCGGGCGCGCTCGGGAAGCGCGTGAGGTAGCGCTCCCACTCCTGCGCCCCGTCGTGGAGCCGCCCCATCCGCACCAGCACCGTGCCGCGGTCGCGCAGGTGCACGCCCGACTCGGCGTCGAGCAGCAGGAGCCGGTCCACCACGCCGAGGGCGCGGTCCCAGTCCTGGCCCTTGGCGTAGATGCCCTTCAGGTTGCGGAGCATGCGGACCACGATCTGGTGCTTGCTGCACGCCGCCCAGTGCGTCCCCTCGAGCTTCACGGGCCGGCCCACCGCGCGCGAGGCGATGTCCTCCGCGCCCTCGGGCGTGACGACGGCGCCGCCGTGGAAGGGATCGAGGAAGAGACGCCGGCCCGCGACGCGCGCGCCCACGATGAAGTGGCCGGGCAGGCCCACGCCGTCCACCTCGATGCCCACGCGCCGCCCGATCTCCATGGTGAGGACGGAGAGGGTGATCGGAATGCCGAGCCGGCGGTCGAGCACGTCGTTGAGGCAGGAGTTGCGCGGGTCGTAGTACTCCTTGTCGTTGCCGCGGAAGCCCTCCTCCTCGAAGAGGAAGGCCACGAGGCGGTCCACCACCGCTTTCGGGCCCCGCGCGCCGCCCGCGCCCGCGCGCGCGGCCAGCGAATCCAGGCGCGCGATCTCGCCGCTCACGTCGAGATCCGGGTGCTCGATCTGCGCCACGGCCAGCGCGGCACGGCCGAGGTCGATCCTGGCGTCCGTGGTCTGCGCGAGCGTGCGGAAGGGCTCGAGGGCGTCCACGTCAGCAGCCCGGCGCGTGATGAATGCCGGCGGTGGCCAGCGCCTTCTTCTGGAGCTCGTCAGCCAGCTCGAGCGTGCGCCGCGCGGCGCGCTGGGCCGCCGCCTGCGTCTCCGGCGTGGTGGCCAGGCGCAGCAGGGTCTTGCGGCCCAGCTCGTGGTGGTGGCGCTCGTCGGGCTCGATGGTGTCGCGGTAGAGGGCGGCCGTCGCCTTGTCCCCCACCCGCTCGCAGAAGTCGATGAACTGCCGGTTCTTGACGATGGCGATGGCCTCGCGGGTGAACTGGCCGGCCGCCACGCGCTCGACGTCGGTCGTCAGCGTCTCGAGGTATTTCGTCAGTGGGCCGACGCCGCCCGCGAGCGGGTCGATCGTGTCGGCATCGAAGCCGAGCTCGCCGAGCCGCTTCGCGATCAGCTCGTAGTGCTTGGCCTCGTCGGCGGCCTGCCGGGCGAGCGAGAGCATGAGCTTGGTGTCGCCGCATCCCGGAATCCAGCGCGCGGCGATCACGGTGGCCTCCGCCTCGTTGCGCAGGGCGACCTTCAGGAGGTTCGGGACGTTGAGGGCGCCCTTCACCTCGGGCGTCAGGGTGGCGTCGGGCTCGAGGCCGCGCAGGCGCGCCTGGTTCTCGGCGTCGAGCGCGGCGACGAACTCCGAGGCCGTCATTTCTGCCCTCCGGGGGTGGTGATCCCCTCGCGCAGCAGCGTGCCCAGCTCCTGCGTCAGCGTCTCCTTGGTCACCACGCGGTCGCAGCGCGCGTGCCAGGGCTGGGTCTGGCGGGCCAGCGCGTGGGTCGTGTAGGCCAGCACGGGCGGCCGCGGCCGCGCGCGCTCGAGCGCGTCGAAGACCGCGGCGTAATCGAAGTCGCCGGTGAGGTCGAGGAGCACCATGCGGGCACCCTCGGCGAGGGCGGCGTCGATCTCGGCAGCGGAGCGGGCGAAGACGAGCGGCACGTCCGCCATCCGTGCGGTCTCGCGGATGCGGGCGACGAAGAAAAGGTCTCGGACGACGGCCACGACGCGGGCGGTCGCCGGCCGCGACCGGGGCTCGGCAGCGCTGGAACCGGGGCTAGTCACTCTGCTCGCGGATGCCAAGCCAGTAACGCTGCCACTCCGCGATGTGGCTGAGCGTGCGCATGTCACGGATCCGATCGACGTAGACGATGCCGTTGAGATGGTCCGTCTCGTGCTGGATCACGCGGGCGAAGAACTCCTTGGCGACGAGGTCCACGGGCTTGCCCTCGCGATCGAGGCATTCCAGACGGACCGACGTGTAGCGCGGAACCACGCCCCGCATGTCGGGCACCGAGAGGCAGCCCTCCCATCCCTCTTCCGTCTCCTCGGTGAGCGCGGTGACGACGGGATTGATGACGACCGTGAGCGGGATTTCCGGGGCTTCCGGGTACCGCGGGTTCTTCTGGACCTCGATGACCGCGATCTGCCGTGGCACGTGCACCTGGTTGGCCGCCAGCCCGGCGCCGTCGTACTCGCGCATGGTCTCGACCATGTCGTCGATGAACTGCTGGACACCCGCGGAGCGGATCTCGTCCTGGGTGAGGGGCTGCGCCGGCTGGCGCAGCACGGGATGACCGAGTCGCGCGACCTTCAGGATCGCCATAACGGCTTGAATTGTAACACGCGGGTTTACTTGCTCTCGATCCGCCCCACCCGGCGCACGCCCTCGGCCAGGCGCCTGGCGTCCGTCTCGAAGAACTTCTGGAACTCCGCGCCCTGCTTGAAGGTCACCGGCGTCTCGAGCTTGTCCATGGCCGACTTGAAGTCGGGATCGGCGACGACGGCGCGCATCGCCTCGCGAAGCTTGGCGAGCACCGGCTCCGGCGTGGCCTTGGGCGCGAAGACCCCCGCCCAGATGT
>DASYTM010000021.1:0-42661 GCA_036002345.1 Candidatus Methylomirabilota bacterium
GGCGGGACCGGCCGCGGTCGCCGCGCCGGCCATCGAGACGACGCGGCTGCGCAAGGGGATGCTGCGCGCCGATGCGGACCGGCTGCTCGGGCGCGTCGAGAAGTCGTCGCAGAAGACGCTCGGTGAATTCACGGTCGTGACGCTCGTGTTTCTATCGGGCGAACAGCGCATCACGGCAGATTTCATCGAAGACGTGCTCGTGCGCTACTCGATTGCGTCAAAATAGAGCCGACGTTCATACCCTTCTACGAAATGCTTCGTGGATTTTGGCGACGCTTTGCTTGCGGACGCAAGTATCGATTGGTTCGCCGCGAGGCGCCGTCGAATGAAGGTGTCGTCGACTGGCTGCTCGCGTGCCCCGAGAAGGGATTCTTCGTCCCGATTGAATCTGAGTCGACCGACGCCCTGTGACGTACCTGGTCGACGCCAACGTCCTCAGTGAGCCCACCAAGTCGTCGCCGGACGGAAGGGTCCTCGAGTGGCTCCGGCGCAACGAGCGCGAGGTCGCCGTCGACCCGATCATTCTTGGCGAGGTCCGGTTCGGCATTCTCCTCCTGCCGAAGGGCAAGCGTCGCGCCAGGCTCGAGAGGTGGTTCGACGAGGGCATTCGGCGCCTCCAGTGTTTGCCGTGGGAGATGCAGACGGGTCTGCGGTGGGCGGAGTTGCTCGCCCGTCTTCGCGGGTCCGGCCGAGCCATGCCGATCAAGGACAGCCTCATCGCCGCCACCGCTCTCGTCCATGGGCTCGTTGTCGCCACTCGCAACCGCACCGACTTCGAAAAAGCCAGTGTCAAGGTCGTTGACCCCTTCGCTGGTTGAGAACTCATTTGTCGGCCGCGCCTGTCCTTGGAATCCCGCTTGCTAGTGCCGCAACTCCCGGAAATGTGGAAGCGACGGTCGAGGCGCTCACGGCGGCGCTGGCGCGTCTCCCGGACGTACTTGAGGGCGGGGAAGCTGAGGAGCGGAAGGCCGTCGTCCCGCACCTTCCACTTAATCACCCGCCCAGGTAGAGCCGCTTCACCTCCGGATCGGCGAGCAGCCGCTGGCCGAGCCCCTCGAAGCGATTCCGTCCGAGCTCCAGCACGTAGCCGCGATCGGCGATGCCGAGCGCGCGCGTGGCGTTCTGCTCCACCAGCATCAAGGTGAAGCCGCCCTTCCTCATCTCCCGCAGCTTGTCGAAGATCAGCGTGACGAACTTCGGCGAGAGGCCGAGCGAGGGCTCGTCGAGCAGGATGAGCCGCGGCGACGTCATCAGCGCGCGGCCGATGGCCACCATCTGCTGCTCGCCGCCCGACATCGTCCCCGCCTTCTGGCGGCGCCGCTCGCCGAGGATCGGGAACAGCGCGTAGACGCGCTCCAGCGCCGCGGCGATGCGCGCGGCATCGCGCTCGGTGTAGGCGCCCATCTCGAGGTTCTCGAGCACGGTCATCTGCGGGAACACGATGCGCCCCTGCGGCACGTAGGCGAGCCCGCGGCGCAGCACCAGGTCGGGGCGCAGCCCCGTGATCTCCTCGCCGTTGAAGATCACGCGGCCCTGGCGGGGGCGGAGGAAGCCCACGATGGTCTTGAACGCGGTGGACTTGCCGGCGCCGTTGGGCCCGATGATGCTGACGATCTCGCCGGCGTGGATCTCCAGCGAGACATCGTGGAGGATGTCGATCTTGCCGTAGCCTCCGGTGAGGCCGTGCGCCACGAGCAGCGGCGCCTGCGTCGCCCCGGCGCTGCGCGGCGCCGGCGTCACGCGCGCGCCTCGCAGATGTAGAGCACGTGCGGGTACGGCAGCAGGTCCACCATGAGGTGGCGGCGCACGCGGAAGCCCGCGCTCTCGAGGGCGGCGGTCAGCTCCTCCGTACTCCAGTACCGCACGGGCGTGCGCGGCGCCATGAGGCGGTCGAGCGCCCACGTGAACCAGCGCTTGGGCGCGGGCCGCGTGTCCACGTCCTTGACGAGCAGGAGCCCGCCCGGGGCCAGGCACCGCCGCAATTGCCGGAGCAGCGGCGGCACCGTCGCGGGCGGCACGTGGTGGACGATGTCCAGCATGTACGCCGCGGCCACCTCCGTGTCGCCCTTGAAGTCGCGCGCGTTGCCCAGCTCGTACGCGACGTTCTCGAGCCCGAGGCGCGCCGCCGCGCGCCGGGCCATGGCGATGCGCGAGGCGCTCAGGTCGAGCCCACGGAGCAGGCGGCCTGGGCCGGTGGCGGCGTAGTACAGCGAGAAGAGCCCGAAGCCGCAGCCGATGTCGAGCACGGGCCCCGTCGGGGGCAGGTACTGCCCGATCTCGTCGAGGAAGCGCTGGCGCAGGATCAGGAAGCGCACCCGGCAGTAGGCGCGCACCACCGGATCGTCGTAGGCGCGGACGATGTTACGAACCGTGTCGTTTCGCATAGAGCCTGTAGGCCGGGCGCGTAAGGACCAGCTCGTACCGATCGCGCAGCCACTCGGCCAGCGCCGGGAAGCGCTCGACGCGCTCGTAGCCGCCGGCGGGCCAACCGCGCTCGAAGAGCACGATGGCGCGCGGCGGCCGCGCGTCGAGGTCGCGGATGAACTCGGCGCGCAGGGCCTGGACGGCGGGCGCCTGCTCGTCGTGGAAGAACTGGAAGTCGTAGAGGAAGCGCGTCGGCTCGCGCACGCCGAGGCGGAGGAGCGCGTGGATGCCGCCCCCGGTCGTGTCGAGCACCTGCACCGTGTCGCCGGGCTCGAGCCCGGCGCGAAGGTCGGCTTCCACCATCCGCACCGTTCGCTCGCGGTCCCACCACGACGCGGCGGGCGCCGCCTCCAGGCCCTTGGCCCCCAGCAGCGAGAGCGCGGCCGCGAGCGACGCGGTGAGCGCGCCGGCCACGAGACGGCGCCGGGCGGCGAGGGCCGCGGGCAGCTCGGCGGCGACGAGCACCGCGGCGAAGGCGGCGAGCGGATAGAGGTGGTACTCCCAGCCCTTGCCCTGGACGACGTAGTGGGCGACGCCGTAGGCGAGGCCGAGCGCGGCGACGAGGTGGCGCGCCCCGGCGCGCCGCTGTCGCGCCGCTTCGACGAGCGACAGCGCGACCGCGAGCGCCAGCGGGATCCAGGCGTGCCAGCGATAGACGGACCACGACGACGTGCGGCCGAGCCGCGAGTAGAGCGGGACGAGATAGCCCGTGAGAATGTCGCGCCACGCGCCGAGCCCGCCCGCGGCGGCCAGCCAGCCCAGCACGGCGAGCGGCGCCACCGCCGTCGCCGCGAGGAAGATCGCGGTGGTGCCGGCGGCGGCCGCGGCGCCGCACGCGCGCGCGGCGGCGACGGCGACGAGGGCCGCGAGGGCGCCCGCGAAGAGCAGGGCGTGCGGCTTCACCGTGATGCCGGCGCCGAGCGCGGCGCCCGAGATGACGAGACCCGCGAGGCGACCCTGCTCGAGCCAGCGCGCCACGCCGAGGGCGCCCACGAGCAGGAAGACGCAGAGCAGGAAATCGCGCTGGCCCGCCTGCCACGCGCCGCCGGCCAGGTGGTACGTGACGAAGACGACGGCGCCGGACGCGGCGGCGCGCCGGCCCCAGGACGCCGCGAAGACCGCGATGGCGCCCGCGGTGGCCGTGAGCCACAGGAGGTCGAACAGCCGCCACGCGAGGTCGCCGGCGCCGAGCGTGGCCAGCACCGCCCGGTGCACGAGGTACGTCCCGGGCTGATTCATGTCGAAGAGGTCGCGGTACGGCACGGCGCCCTCGCCGATGCGCCACGCCGCGTAGTGCATGAGCGCCACGTCGTGGATCAGCGGCCACGGCAGCGAGCGCCACGCGAGCCACGCGGCGAGCGCGCCGAAGCCGGCGAGCGTGACGACGCTAGCGGCCGAAATAGGCCTCAATGACCCGCTCGTCGGCCTGGATGGCGCCCGGCGGCCCCTCCGCGATCTTCTCGCCGTGGTCGAGGACGAAGACGGTCTCGCAGAGGCCCATGACCACCTTCATGTCGTGTTCGACGAGGAGCACGGTCTTGCCGGCGTCGCGCAGCCGGCTCACGGCGTCCAGCAAGTCGTTCAGGAGCGTGCGGTTGACGCCCGCCGCCGGCTCGTCGAGGAGGATCAGGGTGGGATCCGTCATCAGCATCCGCACGAACTCGACGAGCTTCTGCTGGCCGTAGGAGAGATTGCCCGCGTACTCGCCGGCCAGCGGCCCCAGGCGGACGAAGTCGAGCAGCTCGCGGCCCCGCCGCTCGGCCTCGCCGTGCGCGCCCCGCGTCACCACGAGCAGGTTCTCGAGCGCGGTCAGCTCGGGAAAGACGCGGATGATCTGGAACGTCCGGCCGATGCCGCGGCGGGCGATCTGCCAGGGCTTCAGGCCGTCGATCCGCTGGCCCGCGAAGGTCACGCGGCCGGCGTCCATCCGCTCGATGCCGGTGATGCAGTTGAAGAGCGTGGTCTTGCCCGAGCCGTTCGGCCCGATGAGGCCGTAGATGCGCCCGGGCTCGAGTGCCAGCGAGACGTCGTTGACGGCGGCCACGCCGCCGAAGCTCTTGCGCACGCCCTCGACGACGAGCACGGGCGGCATCAGATCGTTCTCGGCAGCCGGTAGCGCTGCTGCAGCAGGCCGAGCACACCGCGCGGCATCAGCAGCACCACCATCACGATGAGGGCGCCGAAGAGCAGCGGGTGGACGTAGGGATAGCGCGCCCACACGATCTCCTGCGCGATGAAGAGCACGACGGCGCCCAGCACGGGACCGAACACGGTGCCCTTGCCGCCGAAGAGCGCCATCACGATCATCGTCACCGTGACGGCGAGCGGAAACACGCTGATGGGCTCGATGTAGCCCTGGTCGCGCGCCGTGAGCGCGCCTGCCACGCCGGGGCCCACCGCCGACAACAGAAACGCGCCGAGCTTGTGGTGGAAGGTGTCGATGCCCATGGCCTCCGCGGCGACCTCGTCCTCGCGGATCGTCATGAGCCGCAGCCCGAACCGCGAGGTCACGATCAGCCACGACATCGCGGTGACGGCAAGGGCCAGCACGCCCATGACGTAGTAGATCGGCACCGCCGCGTCCAGCGTGGGCAGCGAGAGGCCGTTGCCGCCGCCGGTGAGGCCCTCGAAGTACGACACGAGCGCGCGCAGCACCTCGTTGAGGCCGAGCATCGCGATGGCGAAGTACGGGCCCTTGAGTCGCAGGCACGGGTACCCGATGACGACGGCCAGCACCATGGAGGCCGCGCCGCCCGCGAGGGCCGCCACCGGCCACGGCCAGCCCGCGCTGGCCACGAGGATGGCGCCCGTGTAGGCGCCGGCGCCGAAGAACGCGACGTGGCCGAACGAGACGTAGCCGGTGAGGCCGGAGATCAGGTTCCACGAGCCCGCCAGCGCGACCCACATGAAGATCTGCTGGATCGAGCGTACGCCGTAGCCGGTGCCGAAGACCGGATAGGCGGCGAGGGCAGCCAGGAGCAGCAGGGCGACGACGGCGAGCGCGCGCTTCACGTCTGCCGCCCACCGAGGAGGCCGCTCGGCCGCACGAGGAGCACGAGCACGAGCAGGACGTAGGCCACCACCTCGGAGAGCTGGGTGGTCAGGAAGAGCGAGGCCACCTGCTCGACGAGCCCCAGGAGGAGGCCGCCCAGGAGCGCGCCGGGATAGTTGCCCGCGCCGCCGAGCACGATCACCAGGAACGACTTGAACGTCCAGACGCCGCCCATCTCGGGCTGGATGGCCACGATGACGGCGAGCAGCGCCCCGCCCGCCGCGGCCAAGGCCGACGCGAAGCCGAAGGTCAGCATGTGGATGCGCCCGACGTCCACGCCGCACACCATGGCCACCTCGCGGCTCTGCGACGTGGCGCGGATGGCCTTCCCGAGCCGGGTGGTCTTGAGCAACAGGAAGGAGAGCGCGGTGACGCCCACCGCGAAGGCGAACGCGATCACGCGGGGCTTGGAAAACGCCAGTCCCCCCAGCACCCAGGAGCCGGTGATGTACTCCACGGCGCGCAGGTCGGAGGTGAAGGTGAGCTGGGCCAGGTTCACGAGCGCGATGGAGATGCCGAAGGTCAAGAGCAGCGAGGACAGCTCCGGCGCGTCCACCACGCGGAAGACGAGCCCGCGCTGCAGCACCACGCCGACGACGAAGAGCGCCGCCATCGAGACGGGCACCGTCAGGAACGGGTTCATCCCCGCGTGCGTGGTCAGGAAGAACGTCGTGTACGCGCCGAGCATCAGCAGCGGGCCGTGCGCGATGTTGATGACGCGCATGACGCCGAAGATCAGGCCGAGCCCCAGCGCCACCATGGCGTAGAGGCTGCCCGCGAGGATGCCCGAGACGATGACCTGCCCGAGCATCGCCGGAGTGACGACGTTCACGACGACGATGCCCGGGCGTTACGGACGGCTAGCGGCCGGTCCAGGGCGGCATCGGGAAGCGCGCCTTCCCGTTGGCCAGCTCGTCCGGCCAGACGATGACCTTCTTCCCGTCCTGCCACTGGGTCATGACCATCTTGTGGGCGATCTGGAAGCCGTCCTCGTCCACCTTGTAATCGCCGAACGCCGTCCGCATCTCGAGCTTGAGGAGCGCGTCGCGCACCTTGTCCGCGTCGAGGGTGCCCGCGCGCTTGACGGCTTCGAAGTAGACCTGGCAGCCGGCGTAGCCGGCCGCCGAGTGGTAGACCGGCTCCCGCCCGAACTCCTTCGTGTAGTTCGCGTCGAATTCCTTGTTGCCGGGGTAGGGCAGCGTCTTCTCCCACTGGGTGGCGCCGTAGATGTACTCGGCGTTCTGCTTGAGGAGGTTGTAGAACTCCGGAAGGTCGCCGCCCACCGTGAGCCCGTACATCTTCGGGTTGACGTTCAGCTCCTTCATCTGGCGCGTGATGGCGACGGCGTCGTCGAAGTACGTCGAGGCGGCCACGACGTCCGGATTGGCGGCCTTGATCTTCGTCAGGATCGCGGAGAAGTCCTGGGTGCCCTTGGGGTAGCCCTCCTGGAAGACGACCTGCATCCCCCGCTTCTTGGCGCTCTCCGCGGCGCCGGTGGCCGCGGCCTTGGCGAAGAGGGTGTCCTCGTTGAGGATCGCCACCGTCTTGAGCCCGCGCTTGGCCGCCATGTCCACCAGGCCTTCGAGGTAGACCTCGGCCGGCGAGATGATCATGAAGATGTAGTTGCGCTTCTTGTCCGGCGGGCGCTTGAAGATCGAGGTCGTCGCGGCCAGCGGCGAGACCGCGACCTTCTTGTACTTCTCGGTGACGTTGACGACGGCCTCCGTGATCGGCGACGAGTACGGCCCCATCACGGCGTCCACCTTGTCCTCGGTGATGAGCTTCTCGTAGAGCCGCACGCCGGTGGCCGGCGTGGACTGATCGTCGTACACGACGAACTCGAGCTTGCGGCCGAGCAGCCCGCCCTTGGCGTTCCACTCCTTGGCGCAGAGCTTGTAGCCCTCGTGCATGTAGTTGCCGAGCTTCGCGTAGGTGCCCGTCAGCGACAGCGAGGCGCCCACCCGGATGGGACCCTGGGCGCCGGCGGGCGGGACGACGCCGCCCACGGCGAGAGCGAGGACCACCGCGAGCGCGGCGGGTGCTTTCGAGTTCATGGGAGAGCCTCCATGCGGACTAAATGCGCATGATTAAATACCATCCGGCCGTTAGGACGTCAAGGTGCCCAGCGTCTTGGCGCGCGTGATACGGTGAAGTCGTGACCTGCGTCCTGCTCATCGAAGACAACGCCGACGCCCGCGAAGCGCTGCGCGCGCTGCTCGAGCTCGACGGCTACGCCGTCGAGGCGGCTGCCGACGGCCTCGAGGGCCTGGACCTGGCGCGCACCAAGGCGCCTGCCGTCGCCCTCGTGGACATCGGGCTCCCGGGTTTCGACGGCTACGAGGTCGCGCGCCGCATGCGCGCGCTGCCCGCGCCGCATCCCGTGATGATCGCGCTCACCGGGTACAGCGAGCCGGAGGACCGCGAGCGCGCGCGGGAGGCGGGCTTCGACGCCCACCTCGTGAAGCCGGTGGATCCCGACGACCTCACCCGCCTCCTGGCTCGTCTCGAAATTCGCGGTCCAGGATCTCCCGGATGAAGCGGTCGAGCGAGACCGGGTAGAAGCGCGCGTCGGGCGAGGCGATGACCGCGGTGTCGATCACCTCGCGGCGCGTCAGCTCCTCCAGCACCCGCTCCAGCTGCGCCGACGGATCACCCTCGTGGCGCCGAATGGCGAGGTCCTCGCTCTCCAGGGCCAGGCGGCCCGCGTAGCGGAAGCTGAACACGCGCGCGACGATGCGCGCGTCCATCAGGTCGCGCTCGCCGAACATCTCGCCGTAGGTCGGCGAGTTGCCGCCGAGCACCAGCCGGGGCGAGACCTTGATGCGGCCGCGCACCTCCACCGTCTTCGACGTCCGGTCGTACTCCGGCGGCCCGAGCAGCACGTAGGGCAGGACGTGGTAGCCGGCGATGATGCCGCGCAGCGGGGTCCGCACCACGCGCGTCTCGTCGAAGACCGTGCGGAGGAACTCTTGATCGGACCACTCGGGCATGACTCAGTGTAATCTGGGCGCATGATGGATCCCTCGACTTCCCGTCGCGAGCTACGCGTCATGGATCCTCCGCGGCTCTGTCCTCGTTGTGGGGACAGGATGGAAGAGCGGAAATGCAAGATCATCTGCAAGACGTGTGGCGCTACCGCGGATTGCAGCGATCCGTGATCAGAACGACGCCAGTGCCGTCTGCATAGGTAGTCCGATGTCACGACGCGTCTTCCTCCTCTCGCCCGCCAACTGCGGCGGGGAGCGCGCCCAGCTCCTCTTCTCGCCGCGCGCGGCCTTCGACCTGGCCGTGCGGCTCCGCGGCCGCGGCGGCGTGCCGCTCGGCGAGATCATGTCGTTCGTCTCCGGCCTCTACTTCCGCGGCAAGCTCGCGTACGCGAGCGCGTTCGGCGTGCCCCTGGTGATCACGCCCCACGCCGGCCTCCGGCCCGCCGAGGAGCCGGTCACGCTCGCGCGGCTGCGCGCGGCGGCGCGCGTGGACATCCACGACAAGAACGCGAGGTACCGCCGGCCGCTCCTGGCGAGCGCGCGCGCGGTGGCGGCGGTGCTCGGGCCCGACGACGGCGTGACGCTACTCGGCAGCATCGCCTCCGACAAGTACGTCGCCGCCCTGCTGGAGGTCTTCGGCGAGCGCCTCACCTTCCCCGCGGATTTCGTCGGACGAGGCGACATGAGTCGCGGCGGGCTCCTGCTGCGCTGCGTGCGCGCCGGGCACGAGCTCGACTACGTGCCGGTGGCGGGCGCCATCCGCCACGGCCCGCGGCCGCCGCGACTGGAGCGGGTGCGCTGATGGCCCGCCGCTCCGCCGCCCCGCGCCGCAAGCCGTCCACGCGCGCCACGCGCGGCTCGGCGCCCGCCCGCGACACGCGGGGCCGCCGTGCGCCGGCTGGCGACACTCCGGCCGGGGCCGCTCCGACCGGCGGCGCCCCGAGCGGCGGCGCCCCCACTCGTGGCGCCCCGACTCGCGGCGCGCCCACCCGCGGCATCCCGGTCCCCCGCGCGGCGACGCGCAACTATCACCCCGCCGCTACGACGCGCGCCGCCAGACCCCCGCGCGCCGCGCAGACGGTGGACATCCCACGCGACGCGGAAGACGTCGAGCTCGACGTCGGCGGCCGAAGCGTCAAGCTGACCAACCTCAAGAAGGTCTTCTGGCCCGACGAGGGCATCACCAAGGGCGACCTCCTGCGCTATTACGCCGCCCTGGCCCCCGTCCTGCTGCCGCACGTCCGCGACCGGGCGATGGTCATGAAGCGCTATCCCAACGGCGCGACCGGCGACTTCTTCTTCATGAAGCGCGCGCCGAAGCCGCGGCCGGCGTGGATCGAGACGTGCTCGATCGAGCACTCGTCGGGCAGCGTGATCGACTTCCCGATGGTCAACGACCTCGCCACCCTGCTCTGGGTCATCAACCTCGGCTGCATCGACCTCAACGAGTGGTACGCGCGCTGCGACGACGTCGATCGTCCGGACTACCTGCACTTCGACCTCGATCCCGGCGAGGAGGTCGGCTTCCCCCAGGTCGTGAAGACGGCGTTCGCCGTGAAGGACACGCTGGAGGGGCTCGGCATGCCGACCTACCCGAAGACCACCGGCAGCCGCGGCATCCACGTCTACGTGCCGATCGTGCGCGGTCCGACGCAGAAGGAGGTCTGGGAGGTGGCCAAGACGATCGCGCACGACATCGCGCGCCGCCACCCGCGGCTGGCCACCGCCGTCTACAAGAAGGCCATCCGCCCGCGCGACCGCGTGCACGTGGACTTCAACCAGAACGCCTGGGGCCGCACGCTGGCCTCCGTGTACTCGGTGCGGCCGCGGCCGCGCGCGCCCGTCTCCACGCCGGTGACGTGGAAGGAGCTCGGCGGCACGCTCGCCATCGACGACTTCCGGATGGACAACGTCCCCGCGCGCGTGAAGCGGATCGGCGATCTCTGGGCGCCCGTCACCGACGTCGCCGCGCCCAACCGCTTCGACCTCGCCTCGATCACCCCCTAAAATCGAGGCGCGTCACGGGAATCGAGGCGCGTCACGGGTCCCCCGGGACGCGCCGAGCGTCCGGGCCGGGGAGTCCGAGGGGGCGTCAGCCCCTTCGCTTAAGAACTTGGGGGGCCATCTCGGGGCCCCCCACGTGCAAAGGTCACCACGTGCTCGAGGTGGACGGCCACGCGCACGCGGTCGCCGACGGCGTCGGTGGCCCACGACGCCTGCGAGGAGTAGAGCCGCCGCCCGCCCGGGAGCTCCAGGCAATAGACCGTCTCCGTGCCGCGGAAGTCGCGCTCGATGAGCAGCGCGTCCCCGTCGGGCGACTGCACGAACGTCACGTCGTCGGGGCGGATCATCACCTCTACCGCGGTGCCGGGCGGCCCGACGGCGTCGGCGGGGAACGTTCCGACGTCGGTCACGATCCCGGCGGCGTCCACGACGCCGGGGATGAACGTCGCGGCGCCCACGAACTCGGCGACGAACGGCGTGGCGGGCCGGTGGTAGATCGTCTCCGGCCGGTCGAGCTGCTCGAGCCGCCCGCGGTGGAGCACGCCGACCCGGTCCGCGATGGCGAAGGCCTCGTCCTGCCCGTGGGTGACGAAGACGACGGTGGTGCCGGTCGCCTTCAAGATCGTCTGGACCTGCGCGCGCATCTCGCCGCGGAGGTCGGCGTCGAGGCTGGAGAACGGCTCGTCGAGCAGCAGCACCGCCGGGGCCGGCGCCAGCGCGCGCGCCAGGGCGACGAGCTGCTGCTGGCCGCCCGAGAGCTCGTGGGGATAGCGGTAGGCGAACATCGGCAGCCCGACCAGCGCGAGCAGCTCGCGCACGCGCTCGCGCCGCCGCGCGGCGTCGACCGCATGCAGGCCGAACGCGACGTTGCCCTCCACGGTGAGGTGCGGGACCAACGCGTAGTCCTGGAAGACGATGCCGACCCCGCGCGCCTCGGGCGGCACGACCACGCCGGCGCCGGCGACGACACGGCCGGCGATCGCCACCGAGCCCGCGTCCGGGGCCTCGAAGCCGGCGATGAGCCGCAGCAGCGTGGTCTTGCCCGAGCCCGACGGCCCGAGCAGGGCCAGGATCTCGCCGCGGGACACGGTGAGCGTGATCCCGTCCACCGCGGCCGGCTGCGCCCGCCGGTAGCGCCGCGTGACGCTCGTCAGCTCGAGCAGGCTCACCGGCGGCCCCGGTCGAGCCGCGCGCCGAGGAGGAGCGGCACGAGACCTACGCCAACAATCGCGAGAGCCGGGAGGGCCGCTTCAGCCCAGAGCGATTCCGACGTCCGCTCCCACACCTCGATGGCGAGCGTCTTGAGCCCGAACGGCCGCAGCAGCAGCGTGGCAGGCAGCTCCTTGATCGTCTCCACCCAGATCAGCGTGAGGGACGAGAGAATGCCGCCCCGCATGAGCGGCAGGTGCACGCGCCGGAGCGCGCCGCGCAGCGTGACGCCGAGCGAGCGCGCGGCCTCGTCGAGGCTCGGCGGGATCCGCGCCAGCGCCGTCTCCGTCGTCTGGTAGCCGACGGCGAGAAAGCGGACGGCGTAGGCGAAGAGCACGGCCGCCGCCGAGCCGGTGAGGACGAGGTCCAGGCGATGACCCAGCGTGACCTCCGCCGCCGCGGCGAGCGCGCGGTCGACCCACGCCACCGGCGCGAGCACGCCGACGGCGATGACGGCGCCGGGCAGCGCGTAGCCCATCGACGCGAACTGCGCGGCGCCGCTGGCCACCCGTGACGGCCGGAGCCGCCGCGCGTAGGCAAGCACCAGGGCCAGCGTCCCGACCAGCAGCGCGGAGGCCGCGGCCAGCACGAACGTCGAGGCCACGAGACCGCCGAAGCCGCGGCGCGCGCGCTCGGCGGCGGGCAGCTCGAGGGCCCAGCCGATCAGCTCGGCCACGGGCAGCACGAAGGCGAGCGCCAGCACGACGCCGCACGCCGCGCTGGCCGCGGCGGCGTGCCAGCCGCGGAGGCTCAGGCGGGACAGCTCCGCCGCGCGCGCCGCGCGCGTGAACCGCCGGCGGCCGCGCAGGGCGCGCTCGAGGCCGAGCACGGCCAGCACGAGCACGAGCAGGAGGCTCGCCACCTGGGTGGCCGCCGCGCGATCGAACATCCCCGTCCACACGCGATAGACGGCCTCGGTGAGCGTGCGATAGCCGAACGTCGAGACGGTGCCGAAGTCCGCGAGCGCCTCCATCATCGCCAGCGCCGCGCCCGCGGCGAGCGAGGGCCGCGCCAGCGGCAGGATCACGGTGAGGAACGCGCGCCGCGGCGAGTGCCCGAGGCTGCGCGCGACCTCCAGGGCGGCGCGGCCGTGCTCCCGGAAGGCGACGCGCGCGAGGACGAACACGTACGGATAGAAGACCAGCGTCATCATGAGGACGACGCCCCATCCCGAGCGCAGATCGGGCAGGCGCACGTCGGGCCCGGCCAGCCGCCGCAGCGCCGTCTGCACCGGCCCCGCGAAGTCGAACATGGCCAGGAACGCGAAGCCGATGACGTAGGCGGGCATGGCGAGCGGGAGCACGAGCGCCCACTCGAAGACGCGCCGCCCCGGGAAGTCGTACGCCACGACGAGCCACGCGAGCCCGGCCCCGACCACGAGGGTGCCCGCCCCCACGCCGGCGGCGAGCAGGAGCGTGTTGCCGAGCAGCTCCCAGAGCTGCGTCTGCCAGAGGTGCTGCCACACCTCCCGCGCGGGATGCCGCCACGAGGCGAGCACGACGAGGAGGGGCAGCGCGACGAGGACCGCGATGGCGGCCGCGGCCAGCGTCCAGGCCGAGGGGCGCGCGCGGATGTTTACTTGTACCCGGCCCGGTCGGCCAGCCGCGTCGCCGCCGCCTGGAACTCGCCCGCCGCCGCGACGTTGAGGTCGTCCTGCTTGAACGGACCCCAGGCCTTCACGATCGCGTTGACCTCGGCCTTCGGGTTGACGGGAAACTCCAGGCTCACGTCGGCGAACATCTGCTGGGCCTCGAGCCCGCTCAGGTACTCGAGGAGGCGGACGGCGTTGGCGCGGTTCTTCGCGTGCGCGGTGACGCCGGCGCCGGAGACGTTGACGTGGGTGCCCGTCGTCTGCTGGTTGGCCCAGAAGAGCGCCACGGGCATGGCCGGATCCTTCTTGAGCAGCCGCGCGAGATAGTAGCTGTTCACGAGCCCCACGTCGCACTGGCCGGCGGCGATGGCCTCGATGATCTTGGTGTCGCCGTTGATGAGGGTCGGCTGGTTCGCCACCCACCCGCGCACGATCTCCTCGGTGCGCGGCTCGCCGTGGCGCCGGATCAGCGTGGCCAGGAGCGACTGGTTGTAGATGTAGCCCGAGGTGCGCAGGCAGAGCCGCCCCTTCCACTTCGGGTCGCCGAGCGCCTCGTAGGTCGAGAGCTCGCCCGGATTCACCTTGCGCGAGTTGTAGACGATCGTCCGCGCGCGCATCGTGAGCCCCGCCCAGCGGCCCTCGGGGTCGCGCAGGTGGGCGGGGACGTTCCTCGCCAGCTCCGCAGAATTCACGGGTGCGAGCAGCCCGGCGCGCGCGGCGTTCCAGAGGTTCCCCGCGTCCACCGTGAGCAGGAGATCGGCGGGAGTCTTGTCGCCCTCGGCGCGCAGGCGCTCGAAGATCTGCCCGGCGTCACCGTTGAGGGTCTTGATCTGGATGCCGGTCTTCTTCGTGAACTCGTCGAACGCGGGCTCCTGCCCGTAGTGCCGGGCGGAGTAGATGACGACCTCGCCGGCCGCGCCGCCCGTGGCGGGACCCGTGACCACGGCGGCGAGCACGGCGAGCAGGATCGCAACTGTCAGTCGCATGATCGAGGCTCCTTTCGCGAGACATTAGGCTTACCTAAAACGAGCGGGACGTCAAGCCTAATGGTCCGCGGTGTAGGAAGCACATGATCTGTCCGCAATTCAGAGCGAGTGATCTGTCCGCTCTGCTGGCCCTGGCGGGCGAGAGTGTCGGCCGGGAGGCCGACCATGCTCTATCCGCCAGTGGCCCTGGAGCGGGCCATGACGATTCGCGAGGTGGTCCTGCGAGCGATGAGTGGAGAGATCACCTGGATCCAGGCGGCGGAGATCATCGGCTGTACGCCGCGCAGTGTGCGCCGGTGGCGCGGACGCTTCGCGCGCGATGGCTACACGGGGCTCCTCGATCGCCGGCGGGGGCGGCCCTCCCCACGCCGGGCCCCGTTCGCGGAGGTCCAGCGGTTCCTGCACCTCTATCGGGAGCGCTATGCCGGGTTCAACGCGCGCCACTTCTATCAGATCGCGCGCGCCGAGCATGGCGTCACCCTGTCCTACACCTACGTCAAGACCGCCCTGCAGAAAGCCGGGCTGTTGCCCAAACACCGACCGCGGGGCCGCCATCGGCGCCGGCGCGCGCCCCGGCCGTGCTTCGGCGAGCTCGTGCATCTCGATGGCAGCCGCCATCGCTGGCTCGCCCTCGTCCCCGAGCAGTGGCAGACGTTGATCGTGGCGGTGGATGACGCGACGAAGCGTCTCCTCTACGCGCAGCTGGTGGACGGCGGCGAGAGCCTCGGGGCCATCATGACCGCGCTGCGCGCGCTCCTCGAAGCCCACGGCATTCCCGGCGCGCTCTATACCGACCGGGCCGGCTGGGCGGTGTACACGCCGACCTCGGGCACCGCCCCCGACCGCACGAAAGTCACTCAGGTCGGGCGCGCCCTCGCCCGCCTCGGCATCGAGCACATCGTGAGCTTCTCGCCCCAGGCGCGCGGGCGCAGCGAGCGCATGAATCGCACCCTCCAGGACCGGCTCGTCAATGAGCTCCGCCTCGCCAAGGTCCGCACTCTCGAGGCGGCCAACCGCTACCTGCGCCAGCGCTTCCTGCCGACCTTCAATGCCACCTTCGGCCGCGCGGCCGCCGATCCCACCCCGGCCTTTGTGCCCCTGGGGCGCGTGGACCTCGACCAGATCCTCTGCCACGAAGAGGCGCGCACCGTCGCGCGCGATAACACCGTGGTCCTCGACCGGATCGTCTTGCAGATCGACAAGCAGCGGGGCCGCCGGACCTGCGCCGGCCTCCCAGTGCTCGTTCGCCGCCATCTCGACGGTCGCCACTCGATCTGGTGGGGCCCGCGCTGTTTAGGTCGCTACACTGCCACCGGGCGCCCGCTGCTCACGCGGGCCGCCTGAGCTGCCCTTTCACTGAAAGCGGACAGATCATGTGTCAAAACCCAGCGGACAGATCACTTGCCATCAACAGCCTAATGGTCCGCGGCCGGGCGCCTAGACCACGGCGATCGCTTCCACCTCGATGAGCCAGTCCGGGTGGGCGAGGGCGCTGACCTGCACCAGCGTGGAGGCCGGGCCTTTCGTGCCGAAGAACTCCGCGCGCACGGGCACGAGGTCCGCGCGGTAGCGGATATCCGTCACGTAGGTGTTGACCTTGACGATGCTGTCCATGCGGCCGCCGCCCGCCTCCACCAGCGCCTTGAGACACCGGAACGCCTCACGCGCCTGGCTCTTGAAGTCGCCGCGGTGCAGGACCCCGCCGTCCTTGTCGTAGGCGACCTGCCCGGCGAGGAAGAGCACGGTCTGGGCGTCGCTCACCTTGATGCCCTGGCTGTAGGTCGGCGGATCGAAGACTCCATTGGCGCTGAATTTCTCGATCTTGGGCATGACAGAACCTCCGGGAATGGGATGTCGCGGAGGGATTGTAGACGATCGCCGCCGCTCAGGCGGCCTGGCGCGCCTCGGCGGGGCCGTCGTCGGCGATGCCCGCCGTCCAGATCTCGGCCTCCCGCTCGGTGAGGTTGCCCTCGGGCGCCAGCCGCGGGTCGGTGTAGCCCCAGCGCTCGACGTCGACGAGGTACTGCGCACGGGACAAGAGCGTGCCGCGGCACACGCGCTCGTCGGAGGCCGGCGCGCCGAGCTCGCGCTGGAGCCGGGTGGACAGCTCGCTCACCACGCCGCGCGGGATGCGGTGCCGCTCGGACGGATAGATGAAGCCGAACATCACGAGGTGCGCCAGCAGCACGCGCCAGTTGTCGCCGAAGCGCGCGACCAGGCGCGGCCAGTCCAGCCGCTCCGCGGAGGCGCGGATGATGTGCGCGACGTCGCCCCCGTCGAAGCGCTCGCGCTCCATGATGAAGGCCTTCGACCAGATCATCTCCTCGGGCGGCACGAGCTGCGCGGGGTGGCCGAGCACCTCCGCGGGCAGGCTGTGGGCGAACCACTCGTCGTCCACCACGGCCACGCCGTTGCCCGACGAGAAGATCACGTCCACGAAGTCCTCGCCGCAGCGCGCCTTGGCCAGCCAGTGCGGGAACGGGATGTCGGTCTCGCAGCCGATGGCGCCCAGGGCCTCGAGGGTGCGCTCCACGTCGCGCGGGTGCACGAAGACGTCGAAGTCCTTCGTGTGGCGCGCGATGCCCGTGTAGCGCTCGAAGGCGTAGGCACCGCCGACGAGGTACTCGATGCCGGCTTCCTCCAGCCGGCGCATGGCGCCCAGGTAGAACTCCCGGGCCGCGGGGGCGAGCGTGGCGTTCACGGGATGGTCGCTCCGAGTCCCGCGCCCGCGTGGACGGGCGCGCAGGCCGGGCCGCCGTCGCCGCGGTCGGCGTGGACCTCGACGACGCGGAAGGGCGGGTCGTTGGGGAAGCGCCGCTTGAGCAGCGGCAGCGCGACGTTGTAGACGGGCACGCCGGAGGCCGTGCGCCCCTCGGGCGCGCCCCGGTGGGCGTGGCCGTGGAAGGCCGCCGTCACCGGGTAGCGGTTGAGCGGGTCTTCGAGCCGGCTCGAGCCGAGGAACGGCGCGATCTCCGAGGCCTCGTCCGCGACGGTGGCGCGCACCGGCGAGTAGTGCATGAGGGCGAAGCGGTGCGAGGTGCGCAGCCGCGCGAGCGCGCCCTCGAGCTTGAGGGCCTCCTCCACCGCCGCGTGCACGAACTGCTTGAGGAGCGGCTCGCCCCACGACTGGAGCGCGCGCTCGCCGAAGCCGCCCGCGAAGCCCTTCACGCCGGCGAAGCCGACGCCGTGGAGCTCGCAGGAGTCCCCGTCGAGCACGGTGATGCCGCCGTCCGTGAGGATCTGCTTCACGTCGTCCGCCTTGTCCGACTCGAAGTCGTGGTTGCCGAGCACGGCCACCACCGGCACCTTGGCGATGGCCAGCTCGCGGACCAGGAACTTGGCCTCCTCGACGGTGCCGGTGTCGGTCAGGTCCCCGCAGAGGGCGAGCACATCGGCCCGCTCGGCGACCTGGCCGAACACCGACGCCAGCGTTCCCGGCGTCATGGCCTTGGCGCAGTGGAGGTCGCCGACGGCGGCGATACGCACACGCTCGGCGCTCACCGCGCGACCGTCGGACCCTCGAGGCGCGCCTTGAAGGCCGCCAACCCTTCCTCGAGGGCGTGCTGGGGATCGAGGCCCGCCACGAAGGCCACGGCCTCGCCGACACCGCCGCCGGCGGGCCGCCACCACATCGTGACCTCGATCCGGGTGGTGTCATCGGTCGCGGGCCGGAAGCGCGCCGTGCCGCCGTGCTCCACGAGCGCACCCTCCACCGTCGTCCAGGCGATGAGCCGTGGCCGCTCGCGGCGCGTGACCACGGTGTCGAACTCGATCGGCTGGCCGGCGGGGCCGACGATCACCCAGTGCCAGCGGTCCTCGCCGGCCGGACGGACCTCGGCGACCATCGGCATGAAGCGCGGGAAGTCCTCGAAGCGCGACCACGCGTCGAACACGCGCTCGATCGGCGCGTTCAGCGTGGCCGCCACGCGCACCTGGCCGGGCTCGCGCCGCCACAGCCCCCAGATGCCGGCCGCGAGCACGCCGGCGGCGAGGCCGAGGAGCGGCCAGCGATGGTCCTCCAGGAACCCCGTGATGGGATCCCGCCGGCGCAGCTCCACGCGCCCGTTGCGCCACGCCGGGCGCAACGCGGAGACCCGCCGCGCGGCCGCCGACAGGTCCGAGACGAAGCGCGGCGCTTCCAGCCGCCCCACGGCCTGCCGGGCGCCCGCCATCGCGTCGGCGGCGGCGCCGGCGACGGTGGGCATGCGGTCGGCGGCGTCGCTCACCGCGCAGGCGAGCTGGTCGCCCAGCTCCGCGCGGCGCCGCTCACCGCGTTCAGGATCGAGCAGGTACATGAGCCCGGCCCCCAGACCGGCCCCGCCAACGAGCGCGAGCGTCCCTCTCATGCGTCACCTCCGCGTTCTTGCTCCCAGCGATTGCGATCCCGGCCCTCGAGAATCTCGCCCGACGTCCGCAGCTCCTCGTCGGGCGCGCGCGGCACGCCGAGTGCGCCGCCGAGCTCGTCCACGACGTTCTGGTCGGGGGTGGCCACCGAGCCGCCGACGGCTTCCTCACCGACGTGGTCAGCCCGCTCCCAGTCGGCGTCCGGGTCGCCCCCGGTCAGCCGTGGGCTCGTGCTCCCGTGGTAGGCGTCGCGATGCGCTTCCGCAGCGCGCTCGCGATCGTCCCGCATGAGCGTCGTCTCACGCGCCGGCGGACCCTGGAGCTCTTCCTCGCTGGGTTTGCGGCGCGCGCGCTTGTCCCGTGGTCCCCTCTTCCTGGTCATGGGCCTGGGATGAGCGAACGACATGCCATCGGCTCGCGATTGTAAAAACTGCGCCCGAGGCGGAATGCGGCGCTATGAATCCTCGGAGGCGGCGACGAGCCAACGCCCCGGCCAGCCCGCCACCGCGGCCTCGGCGACGAGGCCGCGCCGGCAGAGCCGGTCGACGGAGGCGGACACCTCCGCCGCGGGCGCGCCGAACAGGCGCGCGAGCGTCCGCGGCGTCGTGAAGACCGCGGCGTGGAGATAGCGGGCGATCACGCGGTCGAGGGCGGCCGCACGCGAGAGCCGGCGGCCCTCGGCCACGGGCTCGGGCAACCACGCTTCCAGCAGATCCCAGCGGTACGAGAACGTCGGTTCGTACCGCTCCTCGGTCTTCACGATCCAGAGCCCCTGCTGCAATTCCGCCATCGCGCGCTCGAACTCGCGGGTCTTCCCCGGCTCGAGCATGAAGGCACTGGCCCGGAGCGCGCGCGTGTACTGCGGGTGCTCGCGCGTGAGCGCGTCCATCAGCCGCCGCGCGGTGTGGGAGAGGCGTCCGGCCTCGTACTCGACGCGGTAGTCGCGCGCGCGCTGGCGCCCGCGGCCGAGGGCGTAGAACGCGGGAAAGACGTCGAGGGCGACGAGCATGGGCCGCGCCTTGAGGATCTTGCCGTAGTAGACGTGACGCGCGGCGGGCAGATCGTCCTTGAGCCGCCACGTCAGCCCCACGCCGTCGTCGTGATGGGAGCGGCGCGGCCAGCGCGGCCGCGCGCGCCCGACCACCGCCTCCCACAGGCAGGGCACGCCCTCCGCGAAGCAGTAGAAGGTGGAGCAGAAGCCGACGTCGGTCACGAAGGCCAGGGCGGCCCGGGTGGATCGCACGCGGAGCGCGGGCGCCCGGCGGAACCGCCGGTCGCGGCGCGCCTGCAGATCGCGGCCCTGCAGCGGCCGGGTGCTAGGATCGCGGCGTGGCACGCTGGTTCTGTTACCTCCTGGAGTGCGCCGACGGCTCGCTCTACGCGGGCATCACGAATGCGCTCGAGCGCCGCGTGGCGCGCCACAACGACGGAACGGCGTCGAAGTATACGCGGCCGCGGCGGCCGGTGCGCCTGGTGTGGTCGGAGCCCTGGCCCGACCGCGCGGCCGCGTCGCGCCGGGAAGCCGCGCTCAAGCGGCTGCCGCGCCCGGTAAAGCTGACTTTTGTGATGGGGGCCCCGAAATGGCCCCCATACCCCCAGCGCTCGGACGCGGCCCGGGCAACCCGGGCCGCGCCTCGACGCCGCGCCTAGTCCGCGGCGGGCGCGTGCTGGTCGACCCAGGTGCGGGAGAGGGCGTCGAGCTCGGACAGCTCGGTGGCGCCGAGCCCCGCGGGGTCGAAGCGATAGCGGTAGTGGAGGGCCAGGAGCGCGAACAGCCCGGCCGTCGTGACGGCGGGCAGCCGCGCGGCCTCGACGCGCCCGAGCCAGCGCGTGAGCGACTCGCCCGGCGCGCGCGGGAACGCCAGCTCGCCGAGCCGGCGCTCCACGAGATAGAACGCCGAGTCCTCGCCCGGGCGCGGCGGCCTGACGCCGGCGACGGCGGCCGCGGCCCCGCCCGTCGCGACGCGCCGGCGGCGATAGAGCCGCCAGCCGAGCAGGGCGATGAGGGGCACCAGGAGCCAGCCGATCGAGCCGGCCAGCCGGTCCTCCCGCTCACTCCAGCGCCAGCGCGAGAAGAGAAAGGTCGCCCACGACCAGAGGTCGTCGAGCGGCGTGAAGACGGACGCGCTCTCCCGCTCGGTGGGCATCCACTCCCCCGGCGTGGTGTCGATCTCGCGCCACGTCCCGCCCACCCACGCGCTGGTCCACGCGTGCGCGTCATTGGCGCGCACCACCCAGCGGCGCTCCAGCGGGCTCCACTCGTGCACGGCGTAGCCGATGGCGTAGCGCGCCGGGATGCCCGCCGCGCGCAGCAGCAGCACCGTGCCCGTCGCGAAGTACTCGCAGTGGCCGGCGCGCGTCCGGAAGAAGAAGTCCTCGAGGGCCGAGGCGCTCTGCGGCCGCTCGCCCTGGAAGCGCGAGTAGCGGAAGCGGCTCGAGAACCAGGCGCGCACGGCGATGACGGCCTGCTCGGGCGACTTGTCGGCGAGGCCGAGCTCGGCGGCGGCGCGGGCCACCGCGCGCGCCTCGTTGCGCGGGATCACCAGGTCGAGCACCCGCGGCGGCGCGTCGGCGGTGCCGTCGCCGAAGCGCGCACCGTAGCGGACGAGGCCGAGGCCCTCGTCCACGCGCACGGAGCCGAGCGGGTTCCGCGCGAGCTCGACGACGAGGAGATTGTCGAGCTGGCGCGCGCCGCTCGGGTTCGGCAGGATCCCCTTGCCGCGGCGCAGATAGGCCGACACCGTCACCGCGCCGCGCTCCGGGACGGCGGGGCCGAGCTTCCACGTGGCGCCGTCGGACTCCGGCTGCACGGAGGCGAAGGCCGCGTCCACCGCGTACCACGCCGGCGCGTTGTAGACGTTGTAGGTCGCCTCGCGGAGCAGGGCCGGGGGCCGCCGGCCCTCGGGCGACTCCACGCGCAGCAGGATGCGCGTGGAAAGCTTCACCTCGCCGATCTCGCCGAGGGCCGTCGAGCTCTTGAAGGGATCGGTCTCGCGCCGGATGAGATCGAGCAGCCAGGATTGCGCCAGCCGCTCCATCGCGCGCTGCGCGGTGGCGATCCCCACGTGGCCGGCCCAGCCGAGCCCCACCCCGATCGCGAGCGTGACCGCCCAGACGGTCATCGGGTAGCGACGCGGGCGCGTGCTCCAGAGGGCCCAGCCCGCCAGCACCACGATGCCGCCAAAGAAGGCGCCCGTGCGCACGTTGGCGGCGCTCGCCGACAGGAGGGTGAGCGCGACGAAGGGGTACGTGAGGTCCACCGGCGAGCGCGGCTGATCGGGGCGCTCGTTGGCGCGGCGCCGCAGGCTCCAGAAGAAGATCGAGAGATCGACGACGCCGGCCTCGCTGTAGACCTGGCACGCGACGAGCGGGAACACCGTCAGCGGCAGCCACTCGAGGATCGACAGCACCGCGCGCGCGGCGTCGGTGCCGACGAACTGGTAGACGGCGATGAGCACGAGGAGGACCGCGCTCAGGTCGGAGACGCGGTTGAAATCCGCTCGCGCGAGGTCCCAGCGCGAGCGGACGAGGTGCCGCCCCTCGACCACCGCGGCCATGACGACGCCGACCACGAAGAAGCCGGTCTGCCACCCCCAGAAGAGGAGCGCCGCGCCGAGCAGGCCGGGCGGCGTCACAGCCGCGCCAGCCCTTCCGCGATGCGCCCGGGGGCGAGCCGCCGCGCGCCCGCCGGCTCGAGGACGGCGTCGAGCGCGGCATCGTCGCTGACGACCAGCACCAGGCTCGGCACCCCGAGGGCACGCAGGTGATCGAGGAACGCGCGCCGCGCGTCGTCCCACGCGACGAGCACGCACACGAGCCCGCTCAGGAGGTTGTGGCGCTCGACCACGAGCCGGTGGAGCGCGGCGAAGTCGCGCTCGCGCGCCGGCCCGACCTCGGCGAGCACCTCCAGCATCCGGTCCACGTGGCCGACGCCGCGGCCCGCCGTGAAGACGTAGGCCTCCGTCCCGACGAACATGAGGTCGAGCAGCGAGTCCTGCGTGCGCACGGAGGCGGCGAACGACGCCGCCACCGACACCGCGTCCTCGAAGACGGGCGTGGCGGCGGGCACGAACGTGTCCAGCACGAGGCCGTGGCGCACGAAGAACTCGTCCTGGTACTCGCGCACGATCGGCTTGCCCACGCGCGCCCACGAGCGCCAGTGGATGCGCTTGAGGGGATCGCCCGGCCGGTAGTCGCGCAGGGAGAGGAACTCCTCGGAGTCGCCCACGGAGCTGGCCATGGTGATGCCGCCCGGCTGGTAGCGGCGCGAGCCCGGTAGCTCCAGCGGTGGCAGCGGGTAGCGCTTGGGCAGGATGACGAGCGCGTCGGGCAGCGGCTGCGCCCGGAGCGCGCGCACGAGCCCGAGCGGGTCCGGGCGGGCCACGCTCAGCCCGCGGAAGCGCGCGCGCCCGCGGCGCCGCGCCGTGGCCGTGACGCGCACCTCCACCGTCGTGCGCGCGGGCACCGGGGGCACGGCGTGCTCGCCGACCTCGAGCCGCCGGTTCTGCTCGATCAGCCACGCCCATCGGTGGTAGGCGACCTTGCGATCGAACCAGTTGCGCGTGGCCTCGCCGGGCTCGTGCGCGCTGGCGAACGTCTTGAAGTCCGGGCGCGGGTCTTCCAGGTCCTCGAGGAGCGTGAGGCCCGACCGCGTGTCGCCGTCGGGGTTGCGCACCAGCACGTGGTAGGTCAGCGGCTCGCCCACGGTGGCGAAGCGCGGCAGCCGCCGCCGCGCCTCCAGGCCGCGCGGCCCGCGCACGGACAGGATGGCGGCCACGGTCAGGAGGGCGAAGACGAGCGTGAAGGCCTGGTAGGAGACGGTCAGGCGCGTGTTGGGGCCGAACACCATGGCGCCGATCAGCGCCGCCGCGAGGAGCTTGCCCGCGCCGGTGAGGCGGCGCGCGAGCGTGTACTGGGTCCGCGAGGCGAGCAGGAACTGGCGATACGTGAGCCGGCGGAACCACACGGCGGTCAGGCGGGGACGGCCACCGTCTTCACGATCTCCTCGACCACCGCGATGCCGGTGAGCCCCGCGAAGCGCGCCTGCGGATCCACGGCGAGCCGGTGCGCGATCACCGGCCCCGCGATCTCCTGCACGTGCTCGGGGCTCACGAAGCCCTGGCCGTCGAGGAGCGCCAGCGCCTGCGCGGCGGCCATGAGAGCGAGCGAGGCGCGCGGGCTGGCGCCGAGCTGCACCCCGGCCGTCGTGCGCGTGGAGCGCACCAGGTCCACCACGTAGCGCCGCAGCTCGTCGCTCACGCGGACGTCGCGCGCGGCCTTGCGCAGCGTGCCCACGTCGTCCACGCTCGCGCAGGGGCCGAGATTCTCCAGTGGATGGTGACGCTCCTGCGCGGTGAGGATGGCGACCTCGTCCTGCGGCTCGACGTAGCCGAGGCCGAACTGCAGCGCGAAGCGGTCCATCTGCGCCTCGGGCAGCGGATAGGTGCCGCGGAACTCCACGGGGTTCTGCGTCGCGATCACGAAGAACGGGTCGTGCAGCCGGTAGGACGTGCCGTCCACGGTGACCTGGCTCTCGCCCATCGCCTCCAGGAGCGCCGACTGCGTGCGCGGCGAGGCGCGGTTGATCTCGTCGGCGAGCAGGACGTTGGTGAAGATCGGCCCCTCGTAGAAGCGGAACGTCTGGTCGCGCTGGTCGTAGATCGACACCCCGAGGATGTCGGAGGGCAAGAGGTCGGGCGTGAACTGGATGCGCTTGAACTGGGCGCCGATGGAGCGCGCCAGGGCCTTGGCCAGCGTCGTCTTGCCGGTGCCGGGGTAGTCCTCGAGGAGGACGTGGCCGCCGCTCGCGAAGGCCGCCAGCAGCCGCCGGATGGCCAGGGTCTGCCCCTGCATGACGGTGGCGAGATTCGCCGCGATGCGGGTGGCGATCTCGCGCGCCGGCGCCGCGCTCACTTGGCTTGCGACGCCTTCTTCACGGTCAGCTCGCGGTCGGCCTCGAGACCCTCCTGCTCCTTCATGGCCAACCGCTTGACCAGCGACTTGTACCCGGACGTCTGCACGATCTTGTTGAACTGGGCGCGATAGTTCGCCACGAGGCTCACGCCCTCGATCGCCACGTCGTAGGTGAGCCAGCGGTCGCCCCCGACGCGGTGCATCCGGTAGTCCACCGGGATCTCGGTGCCCTGCCTGGTGATGAGCCGGGTACGCACGGTGGCCTGCGTGCCCTCGAGGGTGTCGCCGAGATACTGGATCTTCTCGCCGCTGTACAGCTCGATCTTGCCGATGTACGAGCGCTCCAGCAGGTCGGCGAAGAGCCGCGTGACCTCCTCGCGCTCCTCGCGGGTGCGGCCCTGCCAGTGCGTGCCGAGCGAGCGGCGCGTCGTCTCCGTGAAGTCGAAGATCTCGTTGGCGACGCGGCGGATGGCGACGCGGCGCTCGACCATGCCCCCGTCCCGCTTCATCTCGGGGTTGTCGAGGATCTTGAGCACGCGATCGATCTGGGTGCGCAGCTGCTCCGTGGGCGCTCCGGCCCAGGCGTCACGGCCTGCCCCCAGGGCCAGCGTCAACGCCACCGCGAGTGTCAACACCATCGCCCGCACGGTCATTCCGTCCCTCCCACCCCGTGATGAAGGCCGCTCCCGGCGGCGCCGGTCCCGTCGGCACGACGGGCGCGCAGACCCGGGTCGGGGCGCGCGACCCAGAGAGCGCGGAGGCCCAGTCTATGCGAATGGCCACGCGGTTGTCACGCGGGCCCTCGGCTATACTTGAGCGGCCGTCGACATGACGCAAACCAGCGCCCGTCTTGACGACCTGCGGCAACGACTCGCCGCCCTCCGGACCCGGTTCGTGGAGGTCGGCGGACGCGCCGCCGGAGCCGCCGCCGAGCTGAAGGCCGCCGCCGCCCCCAGCGAGGCGCTCCTGGACGACCTCCGCGCCGCCGCCGCCGACTTCGACGAGCTGCGGCTGACCCTGGTGGAGGAGGCCGCCGGCCTTCCGAGCCCGCCCGAGCGCGGAGCACTCCTCACGCTCACGTCGCTCGACGCGCTCTTGACCACCCTGGAGCGCGTAGAAGCCGATCGCGCCCGGCGCGCGGCGTGGGACGCGGCGCGCGAGAACGCGCTCGGCGTGCTCGATCGCGTGATGGCCCTCATCCACCGCGAGGACAAGGACTTCGCCGCGCTCGGCGACGCCCAGGGCAAGGCGCGCGAGCTGCACGGCACCCTCTCCTCGGCCGAGCCCGCCGACCTCGAGCACGAGACGACGATGGTGAGCGGGCGCGTGCGGCCGTTCCTCGAGCTGATCACGCTCGCCGAGGGCTGGAACCGCCTCGACGACGAGCGCTGCGTCTTCCTCCAGGACGCCATCACCCAGAACTTCGGCCGCCAGCTCGGCCTCGCCGCCCTGCGCGGCAAGCTCGGCCACGAGGGCGAGATCATGGGCGCGGCGCCGGCAGGCTACGTGCCGCTGGTTCCGGGCCAGGCCGCGCCCGCCGGCTACGTTCCGGCGCCTGCCGGCGGTGTCCCCGTCGCGGGCGGTGTGCCGGCAGGTGGCGGTGTCCCGGCGGGCGGGGGCGTGCCCGTCGCCGGCGGGGTGCCGGGCGGCGGCGTCCCTGTCGGGGGCGGCGGTGGGGTGCCGGTGAGTGGCGGCGGCGTTCCCATGGGGCCCGGCGGCCCCACGATCGTGGCACCGCCCGGCGTCATCGTCACGGGCCCCGGCGGCATGGTCGGCGGCGGCCCGATGGTCATGGGCGGCGGCGGCGCGGCGCCCGGCGCGCCCCTCGTGGTGGAGATCCGGCTGAGCGGCGAGCGCGTGCAGGTCGAGACGCCCGAGGAGCGCCGCGAGCGCGAGGAGCTGCTGGAGCGGCTGGCCGCCGAGACGGCGCAGTGGTGGGTGGCGGCGCGGGCCGGCTACCAGGCGATCGCCGAGCGCGGCACGACCGCCAGCGAGGCCACGCGCGACGCGCTCTCGCGCTTCCCGTACCTCCTGTCGGTGCCGTTGTCGCGCAGCGGCGAGTTCGAGGACGGCCGCCTCGCCGAGGGCTACGCGATCCTCCTCCAGCGCCTCGAGAAGGAGGAGCCGGGCTTCGTCAAGGAGGCGCTCACCCGGCTCAATCCGCAGTTCACGACGCGCGCGAAGGACGAGACCTATCCGCTCGGCCAGGAGCTCTACCTCTACGTGGTGGCCGAGGGCCGGCTCTACAAGACGTATCCCGACTTCGTGAAGGACGTGCTGCTGCACACGATGCCCGAGCCGGGCCTCTGGGTCCAGGGCGCCATCACCGACGCCGAGGAGACGACGACGATCGTCACGCGCCCCGAGGAGCCGGGCAGCCGCCAGGAGGAGTCGCGCACGCTCTCCGAGTTCGCCGAGCGCTTCGCGACGCACACCTTCAGCGTGACCACGGGCCCGCTGACGTCGCGCGTGTTCGCGATCCAGGCCGGCGAGCTGCCGGAGGCGACCGATCTCGACATCCGCCTCAAGGAGAACGACGCGGCCACCGACCACGCGTGGGTGGTGCTGGCGCCGATGACCGGCAAGCCGGAGGCGCCGCGCAAGCATCGCGTGGGCGGCACGAAGGTGGAGGCGCTCGGCAAGCAATACCGCGCGGTGTGGATCGCGGCCTTCAACCCGGATCCCAACAGCGACAAGCGCTACGAGCTGACGGTCGCCCTCAAGCGCAAGGCCCCGCCGCCGCCCAAGCCCGAGGAGAAGCCCGCCCCGATCTCGAGCTTCGGGAAAGCCTCGCCCTTCAAGCGCCGCTGACGGCGCGCCGCCAGGCCAGGCGCGCCCGCGCGAGCAGGCGCACGTGGAGCGCGCGCCGCGGCCCGAACTCGAGCGCCCACGCCAGCCGAGGCGTCCCCGTCCGGTTCGGCCCCGTGTAGTGCGCCGTCCGCGGAAAGTGCACCGTCGCGTCGCCCGCGCGGATCGGACACGGGACCGCGCGCGACGTGTCGAGGCCGGCCAGCTCCAGCGCGTGCGCGTCGGGCACGCAGTCGCGCCGGGAGTGCCGGCCGAGCGCGCCGCGGTGGCTGCCCGGGATGAACTCCATGCATCCCATGTCGCGCGTGACGTCCTGCAGCGGCACCCAGACGTGCGCGCTGAGCACGCGCCGCTCCAGCGCGTAGGCCTCGTCCTGGTGCCAGGAGGTCGCCGCGCCGTTGAAGGCCGGCTTGTAGATCGCGTGGTCGAAGCGATGCTCCACGGGGCGGCCCAGCAGGCGCTCGGCGAGGGCGGCGCAGCGCCGGAACGTCAGCGTCTCGGCCAGGCGCGGCTCGAGGTCGACGGTCTGGTTGATCTCGAGGATCGGCCGCGCCCCGTCCCGCCCGCTCCCGAGGTCGTGCGCGCGCCGGGCGCCCGCGAGGGCGTGGAAGCGCCGGTAGAGGCCCGCGAGCAGGCGCGAGACGTCGGCGAGATCCTCCAGCGTCGTGAGGGCGGTCACCACCATGAAGCCGAGGCGCTGAAAGCGCTCGACGGCCTCGTCGGAGAGCGGCACGCGCGCGGCGTCCATCGCTCACTTCGTGTGCAACGCGCGGGCCGAATCGCGCGCGCGGCGGCAGCGCGCGAAATCCGGCGCGCGAGCGCGAACGCACGCGCGCGGACGGGCCGCGCGCGATGATGTGCGCAAGCGCGTGCCGCGCGCGCGCACGGCGACGACAGAAATTCGCCGCGCGCGTTCAGAGGGTGGCGCTGCGAGCGATGACGCGCGGCCGCGCGCGAGTCTGCAGCGCGCGTATCATCGCGTGACGGATTGACGCCCGCCGGCGCAATCCGTCACGCGAGTGTGCTAGCGCTTGCCGACCTCCGCGAGCATGTCCCGGAAGACGCGATAGAACTCGTTGCTGTCTTCCAGGCCCTTGCGCAGAATCGCGGGCAGGTGCGGCAGGTCGTTGAGGTTGACGACGACGTTGACGGAACGGGCGAAGGCCATCATGTTGTCGAAGGTCTTGAACTCGCGGCCCAGCAGCACCACGAACATCTGGCGCCGCAAGGAGATGGGCATGGTGTGCAGCACCTTCAGCACGGCGTTGTCGAGGACGCCGCTCGACTCGAACTGCTCGTCCACGATGACGATCTCGAAGACCTGGCGGCGGATCCGCTCGGCCGCCTCGTCGGCGGTGGTGGCGGGCAGCATCGTGTAGCCGAGCTGCTCCAGCGCGGCCCTGATCACGCCCTGCCGCTCCGTGGCGTTCTCGCACACCAGGACGAGCTTCTGCGTGCCGAAGACCGCGGGCGCCTCGTCCGCCATCAGCGCCTCGGCCCGAGCTTGCGGTTGTAGTCCGTGTCGAGCTTGAGGCCCTCGAGCTCGGTGGTCTTCTCGCCGCGCTTCTGCTTGGTGTTGTCGATGCCGCGCTGGACGACGCTCTTGCGCGTGGAGTAGGCCACGGCCGTTTCCTCGGTGACGATCCCCTGCTCGTACGACTTGAGCAGGGCCTGGTCGAAGGTCATCATGAGGTACGGCTCGCCGACGTCCTGGATGTCGTAGAACGTCTTGCCTTCCTGCTCGCCGTTCATGATCAGCTCGTTGGAGCGGATGGTGTTGGCGAGGATGTCGTGCACGGCCCAGCGCCCCCCGCCCACCTTCGGCACGAGCCGCTGGCCGACGACCCAGCGCACGGTCTCGGCCAGCCGCTGGCGGATCTGCTTTTCCTCTTCCTGGTCGAACATGCCGACGATGCGGCCGATGGCCTGGCCGGCGTTGACGGTGTGTAGCGTGGAGAGCACGAGGTGGCCCGTCTCGGAGGCCTTCAGGGCCAGCTCCGCCGTCTCGCGGTCTCGGATCTCACCGACGAGGATGATCTTGGGCGCCTGGCGCAGGGCCGCGCGCAGTCCGCTCGCGAACGAGTCGTAGTCCAGCCCCAGCTCGCGCTGGTTGAACGTCGACTTGCGGTTCGGGTGCACGTACTCGACGGGATCCTCCAGCGTGACCACGTGCACGGACTTCGTGCCGTTGATCTCGTTGAGGAGCGCGGCCAGCGACGTCGTCTTGCCCGATCCGGTGGCGCCGGTGATCAGGATGAGCCCGTTCTTCTCGCCCGGCATCTTCTTGAACGCCTCCGGCAGCTTCAGATCCTCGATGGTCGGGATCTTGGTCTCCAGCTTCCGGAGGACGATCGAGTAGTTGCCGCGCTGGGAGAAGATGTTGACGCGGAAGCGCGCCTTGCCGGGCAGGAAGTACGACGAGTCGCACGAGCCCTGACGCAGCAGGTGCTCGGTGAGCCGCCGGTCGTTGTTGATGAGGTTCAGGGCGAAGATCTCGCTCTGGAACGGGGTGAGGTTGTCGATGGCCGGCTCCACCGGCACCGGCACCAGCTCGCCGGCGGCCTCCACCTGCAGCGGACGGTCACAGGTGACGTTGAGGTCCGACACGTTGTCGTGCGAATCGAGCATCATGCTCAGCAGGTCGTCGATCTCGGATTTCCGCATGGCCCGCTCCTTACTGGTTCAGCTCGTCGGGCGGTGTCTTCAGCAGCGGCTTGAACTTGGACTTGTCGATGCACTTGTCGTAGGCCTCCTCGGGGCTGATCCAGCCCTTGGTGAGGTTGCCCATGATCGCGTCGTCGAGCGTCTGCATGCCGAACTGCCTGCCGGTCTGGATGGCCGAGGGGATCTGGACGGTCTTGCCCTCGCGGATGAGGTTGCCCACGCCCGGGGT
This sequence comes from Candidatus Methylomirabilota bacterium, assembly GCA_036002345.1. Taxonomy (GTDB): domain Bacteria; phylum Methylomirabilota; class Methylomirabilia; order Rokubacteriales; family CSP1-6; genus AR12. The sequence goes on from DASYTM010000021.1 coordinate 30,212, forward strand.
GCACACCAGGATCTCCAGGGCCGCGCAGCGGCCCTTCTTGTCGATGCGCTTGAAGAGGTTCTGCGCGACGACGACCTTGAGACCGGTGGAGAGGCCGTTGCGCACCTGGGCCTGCTCCTCGGCCGGGAACACTTCGATGATGCGGTCGATGGTCTTGGCCGCGCTCGTGGTGTGGAGCGTGCCGAACACCAGGTGACCGGTGTTGGCGGCTTCCAGCGCCAGGCGGATCGTTTCCAGGTCCCGCATTTCACCGACGAGGATGATGTCGGGGTCCTCGCGAAGCGCGCCGCGCAGGGCCGACGAGAACGACTTCGTGTGCACGCCCACCTCGCGGTGGTTCACGAGACAGCCCTGGCTCGCGTGCACGAACTCGATGGGGTCCTCGATGGTGATGATGTGGTCCTTCCGCTTCTTGTTGGCCTCGTCGAGGATGGCGGCCAGCGTCGTGGACTTGCCCGATCCCGTCGGACCCGTGGCGAGCACGAGGCCCTTGTGGAGCATCGCGCACTTCTTGAGGATGGCCGGCAGCCCGAGCTCATCGGCGGTGAGGACCTTGCTCGGGATCTGGCGGAACACGGCGCCGCAGCCGTACTTCTGCATGAAGAAGTTGCAGCGGAAGCGCGCCACGCCCGGGATCTCGTAGCCGAAGTCGACGTCGCCCGTCTCCTCGAAGGTCTTGATCTTCTGCTCCGGCGCGATCTCGTAGAGCATCGCGCGCAGCGTCTCGTCGTCCAGCGGATCGTACTTGATCCGCTCGAGCTCGCCGTGAACGCGCAGGATCGGCGGCTGCCCCGACGTGATGTGCAGGTCGGAGGCGCCCGAGTCGAACATCAGCTTGAAAAAGGCGTCGAGCCTGGCCATGCGTATCGCTCCTTTGTGTCCCGCACATGCGGGGGGCGCGAAATACGGGACTTATCGAGCCTACGGCGGTCTTGCGCGCGCCGTCAAGGCATTTCCCATATTTACAGCGCACGGGAAATCGGCGGCTTAGCCGCGTTCGGGCTCCAGCACGGCGCCCCGGACGAAGGCCGGATCCTGGAAGAGCCGGTCGGCCATCACGGTCAGGATCGGGCTCAGCGTGAAGACGTCCGCGAAGCGCGCATGGAGCACGAAGCGCTGCTCGATGAGGCGGACCGCGTCGCGCACGTCCGGCGCCGTCACCACCCGGCGTCCGCGGCGCAGCGCGGTGAGCTTGGCCGCCCACTTCATGAAGGCGTACACGGCGAGCATCGTCTGGTAGCCGCGGAACACGCCGTGTAGCGGCGTGAGCGTCTTGCGGAAGACGACGTGGCGCCAGTACTCGCGCAGGAACGGCTCCACGTCCGGCGCGGCGGCATCGAAGGTGACGGCCGAGACCTCGTCGAGATCGAAGGGCGGACCGCCCGTGATCCAGTCGGGCAGCCGGCCGCGGCCGCGGCGGAAGCGGAAGAAATTTCGGTAGAGGGCCAGCACGAGGCCGAAGCGCGACATCCGCCGCCGCGAGAACTCGAGCCACGTGTAGAGCGGCGCCAGCGGCGTGAGCCGCGGCCGCCGGGGATAGCGCGCCTGCGCGGCGACGGCGATCACCTTGCGATACCGATCGGCCTCGAGCTGCGCCAGACCGCCCACGAGGGTCTCGCGGGGCGCGCGGCCCTCGCGGCGCGCCTTCTCCTCGACCTGAGTCAGCCCCACGCAGAGGCTGATCAGCACGCTGCCGGCCAGCAGCGCGGTGGGCAGCGAGCACTCGTCGTGCGCGAGGAGCGCGAGCAGCGCGGATTCGATCGGCCGGTATTGTGCCCACGTGATGTCCACCGACGAGTAGAGGACGAGCGGGTCGGGCAGCGTGCGCACGCGCGTGCTCCCCGCGAGCACCTCGCGCACATCGGCCTCCTGCTCGGGCAGGGTTTGGCCGTGGTGGGCGCGCACCGCCGTGCACGCGAACGACAGCCCGACCGCGACGCCGTCGGGCGTCTCCACGAACGAGTACGGGAACTCGCGGCACACCTGCGGCTTGGCGGCGGCGCCCAGGCGCGTGTGGATGCCGCAGCGCTCGTCGGGCTCGAGGAACACGCAGGCGCCGTCGGGCCGGCGCGCGAACGTCGCGCGCTCGCCGCCGGGCAGCGTGAAGGGCAGCGGGCGGAACTTGGGGCCGGCGGGGAGCGGCGGCGAGAGCCGCGGCCAGTCCACCGCCTCCAGCCGCGCGCGCGCCGATTCCTCGACGCCGATGAGCCAGTCGTTGCGGCAGCACGCGCCCGACTGCTGGCACGTGAAGACGACGTCCTGCGCGAGGAGCAACCGCGTCACCCCGTCACTCTGCCACGAAACGGGGCACGGCGACGCGGTACTATGGCCCGGATGAGCCGAGCCCGAATCGTCTGGAGCCTGGCCCTCGTCGTGATCGCCGTCGGATCGATCGCGGCCGCCTCCTCCACGCCGCCCGCGGACCTCGAGACGGCCGCCCGCGAGTACCGCGCGAGCCTCGCCGACCTCCTGCCGCTCCGCGAGGCGGCCGCGGAGCAGGCGCGCGCGACGGCCGCGACGCGGCGCCGCCTGGCCGAGGACGGCCTCGTCGCGCGGCGCGACGCCGAGGCCGCCGAGCAGGCGCTCGCCGCCGCCGAGCGCGCGGTCCTCGCGACGCGCGCGGAGATCGATCAGGCCGATCGGCTGGTCGCCGAGGCCCTGGCGGTGGCGCTGCTGCCGCCCGGCAAGCCGGGCGTCCTCACCGTCACGCCGACGCTGCTCCGCTACCACGGCACGACCGACTGGACGCTCGCGCAGGTGGCGGCGCTCGAGCGGTTCTTCGCGGCGCGGTTCGGGCGCGCGCTGCCGGTGAGCGCGTTCGGCCAGACGCCCGCGCACGACCGGCTGGGCTTCGATCATCGCAACGCGCTCGACGTGGCCGTGCATCCCGACAGCGCCGAGGGCCGGGCGCTGATGACGTGGCTACGCGCGCGCAGCGTGTCGTTCCTGGCCTTCCGCGGGCCCGTGGCGGGCGAGGCCACCGGCGCGCACCTGCACGTCGGCGAGCCGTCGCCGCGCCGCGCGCCCGCGCGCGTCGGGCTCTCCGCGGCCCCGTGATCGACTGGCGCGCCCTCGGCGCGGAGACGATCGACCTCCTCCGCGCCTATCTCCGGATCGACACCACCAATCCCCCCGGCAACGAGATCGCAGGCGCGCGCTTCCTCGCCGAGGTCCTGCGCGCCAACGGCATCGAGAGCCGGACCGTGGAGTCGGCGCCGGGCCGCGCCAATCTCGTCGCGCGCCTGGCCGGCGACGGCTCGCTGGGCGGCGTCGTGCTCCACCACCACATCGACGTCGTGTATGCCGACCGCCGCTTCTGGACCGTCGATCCCTTCGGCGGCGAGATCAAGGACGGGTTCCTCTACGGCCGCGGCGCCATCGACATGAAGTCCACGGGGATCCTGCAGCTCGCCGCCGTGCTCGCCCTCAAGCGCGCGGGTGCGCGCCTGCGGCGCGACCTCATCTTCCTCGCCACCGCCGACGAGGAGGCGGGCAGCGCGTTCGGCGCCCAGTTCGTGGCCGCCCAGCACCCGGACTGGCTCGCGGGCGCGGAGTACGCGCTCTCGGAGCTGGGCGGCATCGAGATCGACCCGCACAAGCGCGCGCCGTTCGCGTCCATCATCATCTCCGAGAAGACGGGGCTGCCGCTCTCGCTCACCGCGCGCGGCCGGCCCGGCCATGGCTCGATGCCGTGGCCCGACACCGCGCCGCACCGGCTCATCCGCGCGCTCGGGCGCCTGCTCGCGGCGGAGCGGCCGCCGCGCGTGCTGCCCGAGGTGCAGGAGTATTTTCGCGCGCTCGCGCGCGTGCTCCCGCCCGACGAGGGCCGCGGGTTCGACGACCTGGAACGCTCCCTGCGCGATCCGGACTTCCGCGCGCGGTTCTTCACCCACCGCCAGCATTCAGCCATGGTGCGCACGACGTTCGCGGTCAACATGCTGCGCGCCAGCGAGAAGCTCAACGTCATTCCCCCGGAGGCCGTGGCCGACATCGACTGCCGCGTGCTCGCCGGCGACGACCCGCACGAGCTCCGCGACTGGGTGACGCGCGTGGTGGACGACGCCAACGTACAGGTCGCCTTCGCGCGCGAGCCGAAGGTGCCGAACCTCTCGCCGCCGGACACGGAGATGTACAAGGCCCTCGCCGGCACGCTGGCCCGCCGCGCGCCGGGCGTGGTGGTGGCGCCCGAGATCCTCGTGGCCTTCACGGACAGCTGGGTGTTCCGGCGGATGGGGCTGCAGGCCTACGGGTGGAGCCCGTTCGTGCTGGACGACGAGGAGTGGCGCCGCATGCACGGCAACGACGAGCGCATCTCGCTCGAGAACCTCACCGAGGGCGTGCGCGCGTACACGGAGCTCCTGCTGAACGTCGCCGGGGCCTGAGGTGGCGGCGCGCGGGCTGAGCGTCCGCCCCGGCACCGCGCGCGACGCGCGCGTCATCGCCGATCTCATCCGCGGGCTCGCGCGCTACGAGCGGCTCGAGCATCAGTGCGTGATCCAGCCCGCCCACGTCCGGCGTCACGGCTTCGGCCGGCGCCCCTACTTCGAGACGCTCATCTGCCGCCGCGGCCGCCGGCCCGTCGGCCTGGCCCTCTACTTCTTCACCTTCTCGACGTTCCTGGGGCAGCCCACCCTCTACCTCGAAGATCTCTTCGTGCTGCCCGAGGAGCGCGGGCGCGGCGCGGGCCGGGCCCTGCTGCGCGCGCTCGCGCGGATCGCGCTGCGCCGAGGCTGCGGCCGGATGGAGTGGGCGGTGCTCGACTGGAACACGCCCTCGATCCGCTTCTACAAGCGCCTGGGCGCGGGACTGCGCAAGGAGTGGATCCTCACGCGCCTCACCGGCGCGCCGCTGCGCCGGCTCGCGCGCGGCTAGCGCCGGCTTTGCCGGCGCAATCGAATCCTGGGGGAGGCATCGGAGGGGGCCGTCTAGGCCCCCTCCGAAGTTTCTAGCTCGGGTCGGGCCCGTCGATCTCGGAGATGCGCCAGCCGTCGCGCGTGGCGCTGGTGTGCACGGTGAGCATCTTGGAGAACGGGTCGCCGTCGCCCTTCTGGACGGTCACGCGAAACTCGTGCCAGGTCTTCTTCGACGCCACCGGCGCCATCCGCTCCCAGCACCCCGAGTCGAGCAGCTTGTAGTCCAGCAGGGTGGAGCGCTCCGCACGGGGCTTCCACTCGTCGACGCCGGAGGGCGTCACCCAGAGCTCGCGCGGCGGCGCCTCGCCGCGGCGCCACGCCTCGAGGACCTGGAGCGAGGTCTCCACCCCGCGGTCCGGGCCCATCCACTCCGGGCACTGGCGCTGGCCGATCACGTGGATCATCGGCAGCGCGAGCAAGATCGTCGCGAGCACCGCGCTCCCCCCGCCGGCCAGCGCGCGGAACATGGAGCGCGACGCGGTGGTGCGCACGAACACGATGAGCACGAGCAGCAGGAACAGGATCATCACCATGAGGAGCGTGGGCACGAGCAGCGCGACGCCCCTGTCGTCGATGACCCGCAGCGAGAGCAGCGCGGCCGGCGTCAGGAACACGGCGATCCAGAGCGGGATCCACGCGTGGCGGCCCCACCAGATCCCGGGCCGCTCCCACCAGCGGATCTGCCGGCGGGCGGGCCGGCGCGGCGGGGGCGGCGGCTGCCAGCGTCGGACTTCCCGCGGTGGGAAGGTCACGCTCAGTCGAGACCCCAGGTGAACACCCGCGTGGGCGTCACCTCGACGATCACGGAGTCCGCCGGCGACAGCGCGGCCTCACGCGAATACTGGGGATACTTCGCGTAGAGCCGCCTGCGCGCGCGCGTGAAGGCCGGGCCGCGCTCGAGGAGCCGCGCCCGCCCCTGCACCATCACGCCGCAGATCCGCGACCAGTCGTCGCTGTAGAGATCGACGGTGAGGGCGAGTCGCGGGTTGTGCCGGAGGTTGAGCACCTTGCGCGCGTCGTCGCCGGAGCCGAAGTACACGCGGTCGCCGACCACCGCGTGGCAGACGGGGACGAGGTGCGGCGCGCCCGCCTCACCGACGGTGGCCACGCGACACACGCGCTCGGCGCCGAGGAGCTTGCCGACGCGCTTGGTGAGGTGGGCTCGTTTGACCGGCATGTGCCGCTAATGTAAATTGCGCGCCATGAAAAAGCGAGCATCGGAGAAACGCCCCGCCAAGGCCAAAAAATCCGCGAAGCGCGCGCCGAAAGCCGCCGCGAAGACGGCCAAGACGTACGAGCCGACGCCCATCCGGGGGATCGGGTGGGCTCCGTTCCGCTACCCGCTCTCGTAGCCGCGGTCTGCCTGCTGGCCGCCCTCGCCGGGGGGCGCGTCGCCGCCGCCGAGCCCGCGTCCACGCTTCGCGTCGTGACGTTCAACCTGCTCCACGGCGGCCCGGCGTCCGGCTGGCGCGGCGACGGCGAGCACCTCGAGGAGCGCCTGGCGCTGGTCACGCGGGAATTCGCGGCGCTCGAGCCCGACGTGGTCGGCCTGCAGGAGGCGTCGATCGCGCGCGGCCACGGCAACGTCGCCGCCCGCCTGGGTACGGCGCTCGGACTGCACTGGGCGCACGCCTCCGCGACCGGTCGCATCACCGGCCTGCGCTGGCTCGATCGCGTGCTCGTGTGGGGCCTCGGCTTCGAGGAGGGCCCGGCAATCCTCAGCCGCTTCCCGATCGTAGAAACGAGCGTGGTGGACCTGCCGCGCTGCCGCCGCTTCTACGATCCGCGCGTCCTGCTGCGCGCGACCCTCGACACGCCGCGCGGACGGCTCGACGTCTACTCCACCCACACCGGCCACGACGCCTGCCAGGCGCGGCGCGTCGCCGAGGTCGTGCGGGCGCGCCGCGGGACCCTGCCCGCCCTCATCATGGGCGACTTCAACGCCGCCGACACCGCGGAGTGGATCCAGGCGCTCGCCCGCGAGCACGGCTTCGTGGACGCGTACCGCGCGGCCCGGCCGTCCGATCCGGGGGCCACCGTCTGGCAGCAGCCCGGCGCGGCGGCCCCCACCGTGACCCGGCGCGTGGACTTCATCTTCGTGGTGTCGAACGGCGCGCTCGGCGCCGCCGTGCGCGCGAGCCGTGTGGTGCTCGACACCCCGGCGCGCCGCGCGGACGGCTCCACGCTCTGGCCCTCGGACCACTACGGCGTGCTCGCCGAGCTCGAATGGCCGCGGCCGTAGTGCGAGCCGCAGCCGAAGGCGAGGCGACTCTGCGTGAGTCCCCGCCGGCCGAGGCGAGCCTATGCGTGGACGCCGCGCGCTGATCGCCCGGCGCGCGCTCGCGCTGGGGCTCGTGGCGGCGCTCGGCGGCTGCGCCGCGCTCTCCCGTCCCGCCCAGCGCTGGGCGGACATGCGCCACGGGCCGAGCGGCCAGGCCCCGGAACCGGCGACGACGCGCGAGGCGGTGATCCAGGTCTACGCCGCCCGCGCCATCGGCTGGCGCGGCGCGTTCGCCGTGCACCCGTGGATCGTGCTGAAGCCGAGCGGAGCGGACGCTTACCGGCGCTACGAAGTCATGGGCTGGGGCGTCGACGCCGGCCGGCCGGCGATCCGCGTCGATCGCGCGGGGCCCGACGATCACTGGTTCGGGGCGCGGCCGGAGCTGCTCGTGGACGCGCGCGGCGCCGGGGTGGACGCGCTCGTCGCGAAGGTCGAGGCGGCCATCGCGGCCTATCCCTATCCGGCGACGTACCGCACGTGGCCGGGGCCCAACAGCAACACGTTCATCGCCTGGATCGGCCGCAGCGTGCCGGAGCTCCGCCTGCACCTGCCGCCGACGGCCGTCGGCAAGGACTACCTGCCCAACGGAGTGCCCGTCGGCCTCACGCCGAGCCATCGCGGCGTGCAGCTCTCGCTGCTCGGGCTGGCGGGGGTGCTGGCCGGGGTGGACGAGGGCGTGGAGGTCAACGTGCTCGGGCTGACCTTCGGCGTGGACGTGCTGGCGCCGGCGCTGAAGCTGCCGGTGGCGGGACGGATCGGCGTTACGCCGTCGCCCGCGCGCGAAGCACGTTGAAGGCCGTCACGGGCTTGGCGAAGCCGCGCAGCGTGAGCTCGCCCAGCGGTTCGACCTCCACCAGCTCCTCCACGGAGGTGTAGAGCCGCCGGGAGATGAGGATCTGGCCGCCGCGCGCCTCGCCGCAGAGCCGCGCGGCCAGGTTCGTGACGGTGCCGATCGCGCCGTAGTCCCAGCGCCCCTCGAAGCCGATCGCGCCGAGCGTGGCGTAGCCCTGGGCGATGCCGATGCCGCAGTGGAGGTCGAAGCCGAGCTTGCGCCAACGGCCGGTGAGGGTCTCGACGCGGGCGCGCATCGCCAGGGCCATGCGCAGCGCGCGCGCCTGGGGATCGGGCACGGGCACGGGGTCGTTGAAGAAGACCATCATGCCGTCGCCCGTGAAGCGCTCCAGCGTGCCCTCGTGCGTGAGGATGACCTCGCCCATCGCCGCGTGGTACTCGCGGAGCACGGTCATCACTTCCTCCGGCTCCGCCGTCTCCGCGAACGCCGTGAACCCGCGCAGGTCGAGGAACACCACGACGATCTCCCGGCGGTGGCTCTTGAGCGGATCGTCGGCGCCGCCGGTCACGATGGCCTCGGCCAGCGCCGGGGAGAAGAACCGCTTGAGGCGCGAGAGCCGCTCGAGCTGCGAGACCTGCTCGCTCACGCGGGCCTCCAGCGTGTGATTCAGCGTCGTCAGCTCGTCGTAGAGGATCTTGATGCGCAGCAGCGAGCGCACGCGCGCGAGGATCTCCGGCTGGTGGATGGGCTTGGTCAGGAAGTCGTCGGCGCCGGCCTCGATGCCCTTCACGCGCTCCTGCGCGGGGTCCAGCGCGGTGACCATCACCACCGGGAGCATCGTGGTGGCGGGGTTGGCGCGGAGCTTCCGGCACACGTCATAGCCGCTCATGCCCGGCATCATCACGTCGAGCAGGACCAGGTCCGGGCGCTCACGCTCGACGGCCTCCAGCGCCTCGGCGCCCGTGGTGGCCGTGACCACGGTGTAGCCCTTGGCGCCGAGCACGTCGGCGAGCAGCTTGACGTTGCTCGGCGTGTCGTCGACGACGAGGATCTTGGCGGCCGGCGTCACGGGCGCGGCCCCCGGTCGAGCGCCTCGCGGACGGCGGCGAGGAACGGCCGCACGCTGATCGGCTTGGACTGGTAGCCGTCGAAGCCCGCGGCGAGGATCGTCGCGCGGTCCGTGGTCATCGCGGAGGCCGTCACGGCGATGATGGGGATCGCGCGCGTCGTGGGATCGGCGCGCAGCTGCTGCAGGGCCTCGATGCCGGTGATGCCCGGCAGGTGGATGTCCATCAGGACCAGCGCGGGGTGGTGCTCCCGCGCCAGCCGCACGCCGTCTTCCCCGGACTCGGCCTCGAGCAGACGGTAGCCCTGGTGCACGAGCACGTCACGCACGAGCTTGCGGTTCTTGTCGTTGTCCTCCACGACGAGGATCAGCTCGCCGGCCATGGTCCTCCCGGCAGGCTGAAGGCGAACGTCGAGCCCTGGCCGAGCGCGCTCTTGACCCAGATGCGCCCGCCGTGCAGCTCGACGAACTTGCGCGACAGCGTGAGGCCGAGCCCGGTGCCCTCGTGCTTCTTGGCGTAGTCGGTGCCGACCTGGCGGAACTCCTCGAAGACGGCCTCGAGGTCCTCGGCGGCGATGCCGATGCCGCTGTCGATGACGGCGATCTCCACGTGGTCGGGCATCCGCTGCGCCCGCACCTCGATCTGGCCGCCCTCCGGCGTGAACTTCACGGCATTGGACAGGAGGTTGAGCAGCACCTGCTTGATCTTGCGCTGATCCCCGCGGATCTCGCCGAGGTTCTTGTCCAGCGTGGTCAGGAGCGTGAGCCCCTTGCGCGTGGCGCGCTCGCGGACGAGGACGACGGCGTTGTCGACGGCCTGGGCGACGTCGAAGGCCTCGACGTCGAGCTCCATCCGGCCCGCCTCGATCTTGGCGAGGTCGAGGATGTCGTTGATCAGCGAGAGCAGGTGCCGGCCGGAGGCGAGGATGTCGTTGAGGTACTCCTCCTGCTTGGCGTTGACCTCGCCGAACATCTTCTCGAGCAGGACCTCCGAGAAGCCGATCACGGCGTTCAGCGGCGTGCGCAGCTCGTGAGACATGGAGGCGAGGAACTCATCCTTGTGGCGGTTGGCCGCCTCGAGCTGGCGGCTCTTGTCCTCGATCTCGCGGAAGAGCCGCGCGTTCTGGATGGCCAGGGCCGACTGCGTCCCGAACGTTCGCAGCACGTCCACGATGCGGGGCTCGAACTCGCCGGGCGTCCGGCGGTTCACGACGAGCGCCCCGACCACCTCGTCCTCGCTGAGCAGCGGCACCGCGAGGAGCGCGCGATAGCCGGCCGCCAGCACGGCCTCTCTCACGCTGCTGTCGTAGGGCATCCCCGGGTCGCGGATATCGGGAATCTGCACGGGCTCGCGCAGCTCGCCCGAGCGGCCGACGACCCCTTCACCCAAGGCGATGGGATTCGCACGGAGCAGCGCCACGAATCCCTCGTCGAACGTGTCCGCGGCGCGTCGGAGATGGAACCGGCGGTCCTCGGTGGCGAACTCGTAGATCGCCCCGCCGTCGGTCCCGGCCAGCACGTTGGCCCGCGTGAGAATGGTGTCGAGCACGGTGGGCACGTCGAGGGTCGAGGACAGCGCGCGGCCGACCTCGCCGAGGGCCTTCAGCTCCTCGACGGATCGCGTCAGCTCGCCGGTCCGCGCCTGCAACTCGGTGAAGAGCCGCACGTTCTCGATGGCGATCACGGCCTGGTCCGCGAAGGTCCGCACGAGCGCGATCTGCTTGTCCGTGAACGGGCGCACCTCGCGCCGCCACATCGCGATCACGCCGGCCAGCGCGCCCTCGCGGAGCAAGGGCACGGCCAGCACCGTGCGCACGTCCTCCTCCCGGAGCACGATCGGCACCAGGCCGGGCTCCTTCGTCATGTCCGTGATGTGGACCGTCTCGCGCAGCAGCGCCGCGCGCCGCGCCGGTCCCTCCATCGAGGGCGTGACCCGCGTACCGCTCTCGTAGTGCCGGATGAGCTTTGGCGACGCGTTCTGATGCGCCGCGACCTTGAGCGCTTCGCCGTCGTAGAGGAAAAGGACCGCGAAGCTCGCGTCGCACAGCCGCGTGGCGCTGCCGAGGATGGTGCCGAAGACGGGCGCCACGTCGGTGGGCGAGCTCGAGATCACGCCGAGGATGTCCGAGGTGGCCGTCTGTTGGTCGAGCGACTCCGTCAGCGCGGCGTTGCGCGTCTCCAGCTCCTTGAACAGGCGGACGTTCTCGATGGCGATGACGGCCTGGTCCGCGAAGGTCTGCAGCAGTTCGACCTGCTTGTCGGTGAACGGCTGCACCTCCATGCGGCGGATGACGATGAGCCCGACGCCAATGCCCTCGCGCATGAGCGGCGCGAACAGCGTCGTCCGAGTGCGCGTGGGGCCCAACGTGAGATCCGGATACTCCGCCAGGATCCTGGGGTCGCTGAGATCCTCGATCTGGATGGTCTGGCCTTCCAGGACCGCCCGGCCGGCGGCGGTCCCGTGCGAGAGGCGCAGCCGGAGCGCGGCCTCGGCGACCGGCATGCTGCCGTAGTGAGCGGCGAGCACGAGGTCTTCACCATCGATCCGGCGGATGATCGCGTCGTTGGCGCCGCAGAGGCGCGCCGCGGCCTCGGCCACCGCGTCGAGTACCGGCTTAACGTTCGTCGGCGACGAGGAAATGACGCTGAGAATCTCGGCGGTCGCCGTCTGTTGATCCAACGACTCGGTGAGGGCAGCGTTGCGTGACTCCAGCTCCTTGAAGAGGCGCACGTTCTCGATGGCGATGACGGCCTGGTCGGCGAAGGTCTGGAGCAGCGCGATGTGCGTGTCGGAAAAGAGTCCGGGCTCGGTTCGGGCCAGAACGATCCCGCCGAGCGGATGGCCCTCACGCAGCATGGGAAGCGCGACGGTGCTTCGCGCGCCCAGCCGAAAGCGCTCGTTCTCGATGGCCCACTGCGGCAGTGTCGAATCCTCCGCGTAATCCGCGGTCTGGACGACGCGACGATCGCGGATCGAGCGCGCGACGAGGCTCCCGTCTCCCGGCGGCATGGGAAAGTGCTGTCGAACGACGGCCTGGTGCTCCTCGGGCCATTCGTGCGCCGTCACGAAGTGGATCAGCTCGCCGTCGAAGCGGAACACGCCGCCGAGACGAGCGCCACAGAGACGCACCGCGGCGGCGAGGATGGCTTCGAAGACCGGCCGCTCGTCCGTCGGCGAGGACGAAATGACCCGTAGGATCTCGGCCGTCGCCGTCTGCTGCTCCAGCGATTCCGTCAGCGCGCGGGTGCGGTCCTCGACCTTCTGCTCCAGGGTCGCGTACGACTCCTGGAGCGCGCCGGCCATACGGTTGAACTGCTCGCCCAGCTCCTGGAGCTCGTCCTTCGTCCGGACGTCGATGCGATGCCCCAGCTCGCCGCCGCCGATCCGCGCGGCGCC
>DASYTM010000022.1:0-6863 GCA_036002345.1 Candidatus Methylomirabilota bacterium
CCGCTCAGCCGCTCGGCCGCGTCGTGCACGCGCCCGGCGTCCACCTCCGGCCGGACGCCAGCGGCGGGCTGCTGCTCGGCGCCGGGGACGTGGACGCGCCGGCCGGGCGCGCGACCACGCCGGCCGAGCTCGACGACCTCGCGGCGAGCCTGCTCGAGCGCGCGAGCCGCGTGGTGCCTGGCGCCTGCGGCGTGAAGATCGTGGACCGCCGCGTCGGCGTGCGGCCCATGCCCGCCGATCGCCACACGATCGCCGGCCGCATCCCGGGCTTCGACAACGCCTGGATGCTCGCCACCCACAGCGGCGTCACGCTCGGGGCGCTGCTGGGCCGCCTCATCGCCGACGAGATCGCCGGCGGCGCGCCTGACGCGACGCTGGCGCCGTTCCGCCCGGAGCGGTTTGGCGCGCGCGGCTGAACGCGGTCAGCGCGCGGGCTCGACGTGGTCGCGGCGGGGCGCGTAGGGATGCGCACCCGCGATGGGCCGGCCCTCGGCGAAGCGCTCGACCCGGAACGCGGAGATGTCCACGCTCCGCGCGCGTCCCTCGGTGATCAGCTCGGCCATGCACGTCCCCACGGCGGGCGCGATCTTGAAGCCCGCGCCGCTGAAGGCCGTGGCCAGGTAGAGGCCGTCGATGCCGCCGACGGCGCCGAGGATCGCGTGGCGGTCGGCGCTGTAGCAGTCGAAGGCGCGGTAGCCGCGCGCGAGCTCGGCGTGCTCCATCGCGGGCATGCGATGGGTGAGGATCGCCGCGCCCTCCGTTGCCGCCGTCGGCGGCAGCCCCGTGGGCATCGTGTCGGGATCGACGTCCCACACCTGGCACGGCACGCCGACGATCGTGTGGGCGGCGCCCTCGGGCCGCATGTAGGTGCCGAGCACGTGATCGATGATGACCATGTGGGGCGTGGCCAGCTCCGGCGGGCGCGTGACGAGCATCGTGTCGAGCGCCTTCGGCCGCGCGGGCAGGTCGAGGCCGATCTCGCGGCAGAGCCGCGGCGCCCACGCGCCCGCGGCGACGATCACCGCGCCCGCGTCGAGGCGCCCGGCGGGTGTCTCGACGCCGACGACGGCGCTCTCGCGGCGGTGGATCCGCGTGACCGGCGTCCACTGGCGGATCTGCGCCCCGCGCTCCTGCGCGCGACGGCGGAAGCCCTCCACGACGTCGGCGGGGCTCGCGTAGCCGCTGGCCGGCTCGTACGCGACGGCGCCGATGTCGTCGACGTTGGTGAAGGGCTGGAGCGTCTTGAGCGCTGACGGCGACAGCGCCGTGGTCTCGATGCCGAGCGCCTGCAGCATCCGGACGTTGGCGTGGAGCGCGGCGGCGTCGCGATGGCCGACGACGGCCACGAAGCCCGTGTGCGTGAAGACGGGCGGGCCGCCCAACCGCTCGCGCCAGTCGCGGAAGACGGGAAAGCTCGCCCACGCGAGCCGCGCGTCCTCCGGGTTCACGTAATGCATGCGGATGAGCGCGCTCGAGCGTCCCGACGCGCCGCTGGCGAGGGCGCCCTTTTCCAGGAGGGTCACCCGCTTCACACCCGTCTCGGCCAGGGCGCAGGCGATGCTGGTACCGATCACGCCCCCGCCGACCACGACCACGTCCGCCGTCTCGGGCATTTGCACGACACCCTAGGGCGGCCGCCCGCCGGTGTCAAACCGGCTTGGTATCCGGCATGCAACGGGTAGGAGCCGGCAATGCGTCCATCCTCGATGCTGTTCGTCACCCCCTGGATGCTCAGCGGCGGGATCGAGCGCAACATCCAGGGAAAGGTGCCCTGGATGGCGGCGCGCGGCCACCGGGTGGAGGTCATCGCCTGGCACGTGGCCGACCGCCTGTCGGACACCCCGAATCCGGCGCTGGAGTCGCTGCGCGCGGCCGGCGTGCCGGTGCGGCGGCTGCCGTCGGGCGAGCGGTTCGAGCTGATGCGCCACGCGGTGCGCGTGGCGGCGCGGGCGCTCCGCGGCCGCTTCGAGGTCGTGGTGGGCCACGAGCTGCACGGCAACGTCGTGGTGCTGCTCGCCAAGCTCCTCACGGGCGGGCGCATGCGCGCGATCGCCGAGGTCCACAACCAGCCCGTGACCTACGCGTCCACCGGCGCCAGCGACCGCCTGCTCCGGCTCGCGCGCCGCCTCTATCGCCGCGCCGACGGGATCGTGGCCGTCTCCGACGAGCTCCGGCGCGCCCAGATCGAGACCTTCGGCGTCGATCCCGCCCGCGTGGTGACGATCCACAACCCCATCCCGATCGCGAGCATCGCGGCGGCCGCGCGCACGCCGCTGGAGACGCCCGATGCCACGCCGTTCATCGTCGCGTGCGGGCGGCTGTCGGCGGTGAAGGGCTTCGACGACCTCATCCGCGCCTTCGCGGCCGTGCGGCGCCGGCACGAGCTCCGGCTCGTCATCCTGGGCGATGGCCCCGAGCGCGCCACCCTCGAGCGGCTCGCCAAGAAGGAAGGCCTCAACGGTGACTTCCGGCTGCCGGGCTTCGTGGCCGATCCCTTTCCGTGGTTCGGCCACGCCCGCTGCTTCGTGCTCTCCTCGCGCTCGGAGGGCCTCGCCAACGTGCTGGTCGAGGCGGCGAGCTCGGGAGCGCCCATCGTGTCGTCCCGCTGCGGCGGGGTCGCCGAGGTGATCGAAGACGACCGCACCGGGCTTCTCTACGAGCCCGGCGACGTGGAGGGCCTGACGCGCGCGCTCAACGCCGTCCTCGACGATCCGCAAGCGGCGGCGCAACGGGCCGCGGCTGCCCGCGAGCGGGTCGCGGGCTTCGCCGCCGACCGCATCCTGCCCACCCTGGAGCGGTACTACATCGGCGGGGGCTGACCCCCCGTCCCTGCAAGGCTTTTCCGCTTTTCCTTCCCGTCGGGGCTAGAATTCGTTGCGGCCCCGACCATGAGCACCCTCACGCCTGCCGTCCGCGCCCACCTCGCCCCCAGGGGAACACTCCGGGCGGGGATCAACTACGGCAACTTCATCCTCGCCACCCGGGACGGAAAGAGCGGCGAGTCGCGCGGGGTGGCCGTCGACCTGATGCGCGCGCTGGCCGCGCGACTCGGCGTGCCCGTCGCGATCGTGGCCTACGACAGCGTGGCGGCCATGGTGGACGCGGCGAAGACCGACGTGTGGGACATCGCCTTCCTCGGTATCGATCCCGCGCGCGAGGGCGAGATCGGCTTCACGGCGCCGTACCTCGAGATCGAGGCCACCTACCTCGTGCCGGCCGGCTCGCCGCTGCGCGACGCCGCCGACGCCGACCGGGCGGGCGTGAGCATCGCCGCGCCGTCGCGGGCGAACTACGAGCTCTACCTGAGCCGCCATCTGAAGGCCGCCCGGCTCGTGAGCGCCCCGAACGGGGAGGCCGCGTTCGAGCTGTTCGCGAAGGGGCGGGTGGACGCGCTGGCCGGCCTCAAGCAGGCGCTGATCGGCCTCGCCGACCGCCTGCCCGGCGCGCGCATGCTCGACGGCCGCTTCATGGCCGTGCGGCAAGCCATCGGCGTGCCGCGCGGGCGCGACGCCGGTCTCGTCTATCTGAAGGCGTTCGTCGAGGAGGCCAAGGCCTCGGGCCTGGTGGCGCGGGCCATCGCCGAGACGGGCGCACGCGGCGTGTCGGTGGCGCCCAAGGGCGGAGTCTGATGAGCATGAGCCAGTCGGATAAGGCCGAGCAGTTTCGTGCCCTGCATCGGGCACCCGGTGCGTTCTTGATCGCCAACGCGTGGGACGCCGGGTCGGCGCGCATCCTCGCCGGTCTCGGCTTCGCGGCGCTGGCCACCTCCAGCGGCGCGCAGGCGGGGGTGCTCGGCAAGCGCGACGGCGGGACCACGCGCGACGAGGCGCTGGCCCACTGCCGCGCCATCGTGGAGGCGACCGACCTGCCCGTGTCGGCCGATCTCGAGAAGTGCTTCGCCGACGCGCCGGCGGCCGCCGCCGAGACCATCCGCCTCGCCGGCGGCGTGGGGCTCGTGGGCGGCTCCATCGAGGACGCCACGGGGGACAAGGACAAGCCGCTCTACGACATGGGCCACGCCGTCGAGCGCGTCGCGGCCGCCGTGGCGGCGGCGCGCGCGCTGCCGTTCGCCTTCACGCTGACGGCGCGCACCGAGAATTTCCTGCGCGGCAACCCGAGCCTCGACGACACCGTCAAGCGGCTCAAGGCCTTCGAGCAGGCCGGCGCGGACGTGCTGATGGCCCCCGGGCTGCCGGATCTGGCCGCGGTGCGCGCGGTGTGCGCCGCCCTCGAACGGCCCTTCAACTTCATGGCGGGGATCAAGGGCAAGTCGTTCACGGTGGCCGAGCTGACCGCGGCCGGCGTCAAGCGCATCAGCCTCGCGACGTCGCTCTATCGCGCGGCCATGTCGAACGTGGTCGCCGCTGCCCGCGAGGTGCGCGACCAGGGCACCTTCGGCTATCTCGATCGGTCGCTGAGCACGCCGGATCTGAACGGCTTCATGCGGGCGTGAGCCCGTGGACCTCGCGCGCGGCCGCCTGCGCGATCTGAGCGACCGGCTCCTGCGCCTGCACGCCGTGCTCCTCGAGCGCGAGCGCCGCGCCTGGGAGGCGCGGACGGGCTCGCCGCCCGCGTCGCAGGAGCTCTTCCGCCTCCTGCTGGAGGACCCGGAGTTCTCGTGGCTCCGGTCGATCTCCTCGTTGATCGCCGCCCTCGACGAGCGGATCGACGCGGACGACGCGGTCGGCGACGACGTCGTCGAGAGCGCGTACCGCGAGGCGTACCGGCTCCTCAAGTCCGGCGCCGGCGGCGAGTTCCAGGAACGGTACCTCGCGGCCCTCCAGGATTCGCCCGACGTCGTGATGGCGCACGCCGACGTGAGCAAGCTCCTCCGCGGCGCACGCGTGGGAGAATGACGCGTGGCCGTCCCCGCGCCCGACTTCCTCTACGGCACCGCCTGGAAGGAAGACCGCACTCCCGCGCTGACGGAGCAGGCGCTCCGCGCGGGCTTTCGCGGCATCGACACCGCGAACCAGCGGCGCCACTACTTCGAGGCCGGCGTGGGGCAGGGGCTCGCCGCCGCGTACCGCGCCGGCGTCGTCACGCGCGCCGACCTCTTTCTGCAGACCAAGTACACGTACGAGCGCGGCCAGGACCACCGGCTCCCCTACGACGCCGCCGCGCCCGTGGCCACGCAGGTCGCCCAGTCCATGGTCCTCTCGCTCGAGCACCTCGGCACCGACCACGTGGACAGCTACGTGCTGCACGGTCCCGCCTCGGGCCACGGCTGGACGCCGCCCGACGCGGAGGCGTGGGGCGCGATGGTGAAGGAGCGCGACGCGGGGCGCACGCGGCGCCTCGGGGTCAGCAACGTCTCGCGCCGGCATCTCGAGCAGATGGTGGCGGGCGGCGCCGAGGCGCCCGCCTTCGTGCAGAACCGCTGCTTCGCGCGCCTGGGCTGGGACCGTGACGTGCGCGCGTTCTGCGCCCAGCACGGCTCCGTCTACCAGGGCTTCTCGCTGCTCACCGCCAATCCCGAGGTGCTGCACCACCCGCTCGTCCGCCGCATCGCCGGGCGCGTGTCCGCCACGCCCGCGCAGGTCGTCTTCCGTTTCGCGCTCGCCGTGGGTATGCTGCCGCTCACCGGCACCAGCGATCCCGAGCACATGACGCAGGATCTGGCCGCCCGCGCCCTCGCCCTCGCCGACGACGAGGTGCGCGCCATCGAGTCCCTGGCCGGCTGACGAGGGAGGCTCCCATGAAGAACGGATTCCGGATCATGGACAGCGATCTCCACACGATGGAGCCGGACGGGCTCTGGGAGCGCTACCTCGACGAGCCGTTCAAGAAGTTCGCCCCGAAGTTCGTGCGGCGCGAGGACAACGCGTCGAACCAGCCGATGATCCGCGTCGGCGACCTGGAGATCGGGGAGATGTCGAAGCGGCCGCGGACGGCCGTCGTCGGCAAGGATCTCCAGCGGCGCGCCTTCGCGCGCTCGCCGCACTACGAGATCGCGCACGGGCGCGGCTACGATGCGGCGTCCCACGTGCAGGCCATGGACATCGAGGGGATCGACGTCGCGATCCTCTACGGCACGCGCGGGCGCCAGGTGCAGATGCACGACGACCTCGATCCCCAGGTGGCCGACGCCCTGGCGCGCGCCCACAACAACTGGACCGCCGACTATTGCCAGCACGATCCCAAGCGGCTGAAGTTCGCCGCGCAGGTGGCCTTCCACGATCCCGCGCTCGCCGCCCGCGAGGCGCGGCGCGCCGTGAGCGAGCGCGGTGCGGTGGCCGTCATCGGCAACCCGAACCCCATCAACGGCCGCCACGTCCACGACCCCTCGTTCGAGCCGCTGTGGGACGCCATCGAGGAGCTCGGCGTGCCCCTTGGCTTCCATCCCACCGGGCAGGCCTCGCTGCGCGACGACATCGCGCGGCGCTACCTCGACACCCCGAACGGCCGCGTGATCGGCCAGGCCGGGCGCAACCCCGTCGAGCTGATGCTGGCCTTCGCGAGCATGGCCGCCGGCGGCGTGCTCGAGCGCCACCCGGGCCTGCGCTGCGCGTTCCTGGAGGGCACGTGCGGCTGGCTGCCGTGGTGGCTCTGGCGGCTGGACGAGGCGTGGGAGAAGCACGGGCCGGGCTCGGAGGTGCAGATCACCGGGCTGCCCAGCGAGTACTTCTACCGCCAGTGCTACGTCGCCACCGACGCCGACGAGAGGGTGCTGCGGCAGGTGGTGGAGGCCGTCGGCGACGACAACATCGTCGTCTCCACCGACTACCCCCACTCCGACGGGCTGTTCCCGGAGGCCATGAAGGAGTTCGTCGCGCTCGAGGGCGTGAGCGACAAGACGAAGGCCAAGATCCTCTGGGACAACTGCGCGCGGCTCTATCCGCTGGCCGCGCGCTAGATGTGAA
>DASYTM010000023.1:0-21528 GCA_036002345.1 Candidatus Methylomirabilota bacterium
TGGACGGCGCGGAAGTTCACGAACTCGACCGGCTGCCCGGTCCGCGCGTAGCCGTAGACCCGCTCGTGGACCGCGTGGAAGGCGGCCACCACGGTGGCCAGGCGCTCCCGGGCGAGCGGCGCCGTGATCGGCACCGGCAGCTCGTAGGCCTGGCCCACGTACCGCATGTCGGCCTCGTAGGCGACCTGCACCGCATCGGCCGGCACGCGCTCCTCGTGCATCCGCGCGCGGCCGGCGGCGTCCAGCTCGCTCAGGCAGGCGTTGACGGCGGCGAGGTCCGCCTGCTCCACCACCCCCGGCAGGGTCCGGGTGTGATGGTGCTCGATGGCGGCGGCGAGCAGGCCGAACGCCGAGAGCACGCCGGGCGCCTCCGGCACCAGGACGTCCGGCAGCCCGAGCTCCTCGGCCAGCGCGACCCCGTGCACCGGCCCCGCCCCGCCCAGGAGCACGAGCGTGAACCCGCGCGGGTCGTGGCCGCGCTGGATCGTCATGAGCCGGATCTGGTCCGCCATCCGGGCGTTGACGACGCGATGGATGCCGGCCGCGGTGGCGACCGCGTCGAGCCCGAGCCGGCCGGCGATGCCGGCCACCGCGGCCTGGGCCGCGCCGACGTCGAGCCGGAGGGCGCCGCCGGCGAAGTTCGCGGGGTTGAGGTAGCCGAGCAGCACGCTCGCGTCGGTCACCGCCGGGCGGTCGCCGCCGCGCCCGTAGCAGGCGGGGCCGGGCTCGGCCCCCGCGCTCTGGGGACCGACCCGAAGGCCGCCGGCCCCGTCCAGCCAGGCGATGCTCCCGCCGCCGGCGCCGATCGTGTTGACGTCGACCATCGGCGTGCGCACCGGGTACGGACCGATCGCGCCCTCGGCGGCCAGGAGCGGCCGGCCGGCGCGCACCACCGCCACGTCGTTGCTCGTGCCGCCCATGTCGAGGGAGACGAAGTCCGCCACGCCCGAGCGCTCGGCGGCGAACGCGGCGCCGATGACGCCGCCCGCCGGGCCCGAGAGGAACAGCGTGACGGGCTCGCGCGCGGCGAGCGCCGCCGAGACGATGCCCCCGCGCGAGCGCATGATCAGCGGCACGCCGCTCACGCCGAGGCCGGTGAGCGTGTCCGCGAGGCCGGCGAGATAGCGCTTCACGACGGGACCGAGGTACGCGTCGAAGGCGGTGACGCAGAGGCGCTCGTACTCGCGGAAGGTCGGATCGACGTCGGACGAGAGCGACACGCTGATCTCGGGCGCGACCTCCGCGACGATCTCGCGCGTGCGGCGCTCGTGGGCGGGGTTGACGAAGGAGAAGAGGTAGCAGACGGCGATGGCCTGCACGCCCTGGGCGCGCAGCCGCTCGGCGGCGGCTCGCACGTCCTCCTCGTGGAGCGGGACGAGCACGCGGCCCCTGGCGTCGAGCCGCTCGCGGATGCCCACCCGGCGCCGGCGCGGCGCGAGAAACGTCGGCACCTCCGGGTCCATGCCGAGGTCGTACATGCGCGAGCGCTTCATGCGGCCGAGCTCGAGCACGTCCTCGAAGCCCTCGGTGGTCAGGATCGCCGTGACGGCGCCCTTCTGCTCGAGGATGGCGTTGGTCGCGATGGTCGTGCCGTGGATGAAGCGCTCGACGTCGCCCGGCGCCGCGCCCGCCAGCGCCAGGACCTTCGTCGTCGCGGCGGCGATCCCCTCGAGCAGGTCCTTGGGCGTGCTCGGCACCTTGGCGAGCGCGAGCCGTCCGCCGCGGTCGAGGGCGACGATGTCGGTGAAGGTGCCGCCGATGTCCACGCCGATCTGCACGCGCCTGCCTCCTCGGGCCGCCCACGTTACCATACCGCCCATGCGTGACCTTCTCCACCGGCTGGACGGCTGGCGCGACGAGCAGATCGAGTTCCTGGCCCGCCTCGTGAACCACGACAGCGGCACCGACGACGTGCTCGACGTCAACCGTGTCGGCGCCATCCTCGCCGAGCGGCTGGAGCGGCTCGGCTTCGCCGTGCGCCGCGTGCCCAGCGAGCGCTTCGGCGATCACCTCGTCGGCGACAAGCCCGGCACGGGACTCAAGCGTTTCCTCTTCGTCGGCCACTACGACACCGTGTTCCCGTCGGGGACGGCGAAGGCGCGGCCGTTCCGCATCGACGCCGAAGGCCGGGCGTGGGGGCCGGGCGTCTACGACATGAAGGGCGGACTCACCGCGCTGCTCTACGCCCTCCGCGCGCACGCGGAGGCGAAGACGCCGGCGTGGGCGGAGACCAACGTCACGGTCGTGTTCAACGCCGACGAGGAGCGGCTGTCACCGACCTCGCGGCCCGTGATCGAGGCCGAGGCCAAGCGCGCCCACAGCGTCGGCATCCTGGAGCCCGCGCGCCCCGGCGGCGAGTACGTGATGGCGCGCAAGGGCGCGGGGACGTTCTACGTGGAGGTGAAGGGCAAGGCCTCGCACGCCGGGCTCCAGCCCGAGATGGGCGCGAGCGCGATCTGGGACCTGGCTCAGAAAGTCGCGGCGCTCCACGCCCTCACCGACTTCGAGCGCGGCGTCACCGTCAACGTCGGCACCGTGCGCGGCGGCGAGCGGCCCAACGTCGTCGCCGACCGCGCGTTCGCGGAGGTGGACCTCCGCGCGTGGAGCCAGAGCGACGCCGACGCCGCCATCCTCGCCATGCGCGAGATCTGCGAGCCGGCCCACGTGCCCGGAACGACCGCGCGCTTCTGGGGTCAGGTGAACTTCCCGCCGTGGCCGCCGGGCCTGCGAGGGACGGAGCGGCTGCTCGAGATCATGCGCGCCGTCGGCCGCGAGCTCGGCGTGGAGGTGCGCGCCATCAAGACGGGCGGCGGCTCGGACGGCAACCACACCTCGGCCATCGCGCCGACGCTCGACGGCATGGGGCCCAAGGGCAGCCGCGCCCACAGCGAGGAGGAGTTCGTCGAGATCGCCACGCTGCTGGAGCGGACGAAGATGCTCGCGCTCTTCCTCGACCGCTGGGCGAAGGAGTTCGCGATCTGATGCGTATCGTCGCCATCGAACCCATCCTCGTCGACGTGCCCCTGGTGGTACCCGTCCAGGGCGTGCACGGAACGACCCGCGTGCAGCGCAGCGTGCTCGTGCGCGTCGCGACGGACGACGGCGTCGAGGGCTGGGGCAACGTCGATCCGACCCCGGGCTACTCGCTGGCGTCGGCGGCCGACATCCACGACGCGGCCGCGCGGCTGGCGCCCGTGCTCGTCGGCGCCGACCCGTTCAACCTCCACGACGCGCTGGCGCGCATGGATCGCGCGACGCCGGACGACGCCGAGGCGAAGGCGGCGCTGGAGATGGCGCTGCTGGACATCAAGGGCCGCGCCCTCGGCCTGCCCGTCCACTCGCTGCTCGGCGGCGCGCTCACGCGCGACGTGAGCCTGAACGCGTGGATCGGGACGGTGGCACCCGAGCGCGCGGCCGATGAGGCGGCCGAGTGGCTGCGGCGCGGGTTCACGACCGCCAAGATCAAGATCTCCGGCGCCGGCGCCGAGGGCATCGCGCGGGTCGCCGCCGTGCGGGCGGCGGTCGGCGACCGCCTCGCGCTGCGCGTGGACTTCAACGAGAGCCTCGCCGCCGGCGAGGCCGTGGCGTGCATCCGCCAGCTCGAGCCCTACGCCCTGACGCTCGTCGAGCAGCCGATCCCGCGCGCCGACATCGCCGGGCTGGCCGAGATCCGCCGCGCGATCGGGATTCCGCTGATGGCCGACGAGAGCGTGACGGGCCCCGCCTCGCTGATCGACATCATCCGCCGCGGCGCCGCCGACATCGTCAAGCTGAAGGTCATGAAGCAGGGCGGGCTCCTGCGGACACGGCAGATGATCGACTGCGCGGCGGCCGCCGGCCTGCGCGTCGTGATCGGACACGGCTTCGGCCTCACGCTCTCGACGCTCGCCGAGGCCGCGGTGGCCGCCACGAGCGAGGCCGTCATCCCCGGCTGCGAAGCCGTCGGACCGTTGAAGATGGCCGGCGACGTCGTCGCGGAGCCCGTCTCACTCGGCGGCGGCGTGCTGCGCCTCGGGGACGCGCCGGGCCTGGGCGCGACGATCGATCCCGCCGCGCTCGCGCGCTACCGCGTCAAGCGCTAGGCGAAGTGACAGGCGACGGCGCGGCCGTCCACGACGCGTAGCTGCGGCTCTTCGTCCGCGCAGCGCCGCTGGACCAGCGGGCAGCGCGTCCGGAAGCGGCAGCCGCTCGGCACGTCGCGCGGGTTGGGCGGCTCGCCCTCCAGGGTGAACTCCTGGGTGACGCGGCGGCCGCCGATGCGCGGCACCGCGGCGAGCAGCGACTGCGTATAGGGATGGCGCGGCGTCTCGAACACCTTCGACGTCTCGCCGAGCTCCACGATCTTGCCCAGGTACATCACGGCGATGCGCGCGCACATCGCCTGCACCACCGCGAGGTCGTGAGAGATGAAGACGTAGGTCAAGGCGAACGTCTGCTGGAGGCCCCGGAAGAGCTTCAGCACGCTGGCCTGCACGGAGACGTCGAGCCCCGAGGTCGGCTCGTCGAGAATCACCAGCCGCGGGCGCAGCGTGAGGATGCGCGCCAGGCCCACGCGGCGCTGCTGGCCGCCGGACAGCTCGTGCGGATAGAGGTCGAGATGCGCGTCGGGCAGGCCGACCGCGGTGAGGATCGCGCCCACCTGCCGCTCGCGCTCCGCGCGCGAGAGCGTCGTGTGGATCTTGAGCGGCTCGTGGAGCGACGGCCCCACCTTCCAGCGCGGGTCGAGCGACGCCCCGGGATCCTGGTAGACGTACTGGAGCTCCTTCGCCACGCGGCGCCGCTCCCGGCGCGGTAGCCGTCCGATCTCGCGCCCGCCGAACCGGATCTCGCCCGCCGTGGGCGTGTAGATGCCCATCACCGTCTTGCCGAGCGTGGACTTGCCGCAGCCGCTTTCCCCGACGAGCCCCAGCGTCTCGCCCGGTCGAACGGTGAGCGATACGCCGTCGACGGCGCGGAGCCAGCCGATCCGCCGGCCGAACGCGCTGCGGACGGGAAAGTAGCGGACGAGGTCCAGGACCTCGAGTAGTGGCGGCGCGGTGCTCACGATGCTTCCCACGGCGCGTCCACCGGATGATGGCAGCGTACGGCGTGGCCGCTCGCGAGCGCGCGCGGCGCCGGGCGGCCCTCGCGGCACTCCGCGGTCGCGTACTCGCAGCGGGGATGGAAGCGGCAGCCCGGCGGCGGCGCCACCAGGCTCGGCACCTCGCCAGGGATGTCGCGCAGGTCGCCGCCGGGGCTCGGGACGCTCGCGAGCAGCCGCCGCGTGTAGGGATGCGCCGGGCGCGCGAAGAACGTGTCCGTCGGCGCCGCCTCCATCTCCTGCCCGGCGTACATCACGACGACGCGGTCGCAGATCTCGTGGGCGGTGCCGAGATCGTGGGTGGTGAAGAGCACGGACACGCCGCGCTCCTTCACGAGCGCGCGCAGCAGTCGCAGGATCTGCGCCTGGATCGTCACGTCGAGGGCGGTGGTCGGCTCGTCGGCGATGATGAGATCCGGCCGCGGCAGGAGCGCCATGGCGATCATGAGCCGCTGGCGCTGGCCACCGGAGAACTCGTGCGGCAGCCGGCCGAGGGTCCGCGCCGGCTCGGGGATCTGCACCGCGCGCAGCGTCTCGAGCACCGCCGCGCGATCGGCGCGCTGCCGCTCGCGCGGATAGCGCGCGAAGAGGCCGGCGCCGTTGTCCGCGCGCGGCGACTTCCACTTCATCACGTCCATGATCTGCGTCCCGACCGAAAAGACAGGGCTGAACGAGGTGAACGGATCCTGGGGGATGAACGTGATGGCCCGCCCGCGCACGCGGTCGTTGACCTCGCGCGGGTCCTGGCGGAGGAGATCCGTCCCCTTGAAGCGCACCTCGCCGCCGCGGATGCGCGCCGGCCCCTCGGGCAGGATGCCGAGGATCGCCCGCGCCAGCGTGGTCTTGCCGCAGCCGCTCTCGCCCACGAGCCCCACGACCTCGCCGGGCGCGATGTCGAGGTTGATCCCGTCGAGCACCTGTGCGGGCCCGTGGTCGGTGACGAAGTCCACGGAGAGATCCCGGACGGCGAGCAGCTCAGCCATCGCCGGTGGTGCGGGCGCGGCGCAGCCGCGGGTCGAGGACGTCGCGCAGCCCGTCGCCGAGCAGGTTGAAGCCCATCACGGTGAGGAAGATCGCGAGGCCGGGCGCCGTCGCGTACCACCAGGCGCCGGGCAGGAACTCGCGCGACTCGGCGATGGTTCGGCCCCACTCCGGCGTGGGCGGCGGCGGGCCCAGCCCGAGGAAGCCGAGGGCGGCCGCGGTGAGGATCGTGAAGCCCATGCCGATGGAGGCGCGCACGATGATCGGCGAGGCGATGTTCGGCAGGACGTGCAGCACCGTGAGCCGCCATGGCGAGGCGCCGAGCGCGGTGGTGCTCTCGACGAACACTTCCTTCTGGAGCGCCCGCGTCTCGGCGTAGACAACGCGCGCGAACCACGGCCAGTAGGTCACGGACAGGGCGAGGATGACGTTGGGGAGCGACGGACCCAGCGTCTGCGCGATGGCGATGGCGAGCACCACCTGCGGCACGGCGAGGAAGATGTCCGACACGCGCATCAGGAGATCGCTCAGCCAGCCGTGCCAGTAGCCGGCCACCAGCCCGATCGGAACGCCGATGACGAGAGAAGCGCCCACGGCGATGACCCCGATGAGGATCGTGATCCGCGCGCCGAAGAGCAGGCGGCTGTAGACGTCCGCGCCCATGCGGTCGGTGCCGAGCCAGTGCGTGCCGCTCGGCGCCCTCAGCCGCTCGGCCGGGTGCAGCTCGAACACGTCGTCCGGATGCGTGGCCAGCAGCGGCGCCGCCAGCGCTGCCACCACGAGCAACGCGATCAGCACGAGCCCGAGCAACGCCGACCGATCGCGCGCCAGCCGCGCCAGCACGAACCACGCACTCTTCACGTTGCGCGCTCGCGCGGATCGACCAGGGTGTGCGCGACGTCCACGAGCAGGTTGACGACGATGAAGATGGCGCCCGCCCACACCGTGAAGCCCATCACGGCGTTGTAGTCGGATCTCAGGATGGAGTTGACGGCGTACGTCCCGATCCCCGGCCAGTCGAAGACGGCCTCCGTCACGACCGCGCCGGCGAGGAGGATGCCGAAGAGGAGGCCGATCTGAGTGACCGTCGAGGTCAGCGCCGAGCGCAGGATGTACTTCCAGACGATGACCGCACGCGGCAGGCCCATGGCCCGCTCGTAGAGGACGAAGTTCGACTGCATGACGTCGAGCACGCCCGCGCGCGTGAAGCGCACCAGCGTGGCGAGCGCCGGGAAGGCCAGCGTGGCGGCGGGCAGGGCCAGGTGCAGAAGCGCCGTTCCGAACGTCGCCCAGTCCCAGGTGAGCGCGGCGTCCACGAGGTAGAAGCCCGTGATCGACTTCGGCGGAAAGCCCTGCAGCCGCCCGTTGAGCGGGGTCCAGCCCAGCCGCATCGCGAAGAAGAGCTGCAGCATGATGCCGAGCCAGAAGGACGCGATGGCGAGCCCGGAGACGGTCAGCACGCGCAGCGCGTGGTCGAGGACGGAGTTGCGCCAGAGCGCGGAGAGCACGCCGAGCGGAATGCCGACGAGGACGGAGGCCACCATGGCCACCAGCGTCAGCTCGATGGTGGCGGGCAGCCGGTGGGTGAGGTCCTCGACGATCGGCCGCCGCGTGAAGATGCTCGTGCCCATGTCGCCGCGCGCGAGGCTCGTCACGTAGCCGACGAACTGCACGGGGAGCGGCCGGTCGTAGCCGAGCTGCCGGCGCAGCGCCTCGACCTGCGCCGGGGTGGCCGTCTCCCCCGCCACCAGGGCCACGGGATCCGCCGGGATCACGCGCGAGACGACGAACGTGACCACCAGCAGCCCGAGCAGCGTCGGCACGAACCACACGAGCCGCCGCAGCAGAAGCGCGAGCAGCCTCATGGGATCGTTAGCTTACGTCGGACCGGATCTCGACCGGAACGGTGCCGAGACCCCATCGCATGCAGCCGTTGGCTTATGATGGCGTTGCAAGCGATGACGACGCTCCGTGCCGTAGGCGCTGCGATCGTTCTCGGTCTGATGGTACCCGGGTGCTCGACCGCCCCGCGGGCCGACGCGCTACCAGCTAAGCGCACGCCGATGCCGATCACGTCATTGAGCACGGCGCCCGGGACCCCCGATCGCGGTGGCATCCGGGGCGACACGATCCCTCTCGACACCGCGGATCCCAACATCGGCAGCTACCTCGCGCTCGTCAGGGACAAGATCAAGTCGAACTGGCGCTTTCCGTGTGCCAGGAACCCGACGACGCATGCCTGCCAGTTTCACGATACCCAGCTCACGGTCGAGTTCGGCATCCTCAAGAGCGGTGTCGTGCAGTACGTTGAGCTGCGGAATCCCGCGGGCACCGGGCTCGAGATCTACGACGATTACGTCTTCGAAGCGATCAAACGTTCGTCGCCGTTTCTTGCGATGCCCTCCGAGGTGATCGCGGCTCTGGCGCAGACCAGCGCCGGCATGCCGATCGTCGCGACATTCAAGTACGTCGTCGTCGCGTCGACCCCGATAGTGATCGCCGGAGAGCCCGCGAGCCAGACCGCAAATAGTCCAAGCGGCGCGCCATCGATTTCTGTGGGGCCGCCTCGAGCTGGCGCAATCACCAAGCTGGAAGGGAACGCCACCAAGCGACGCCACGGATCGCCTGAGGCCCTGCCGGTGCGGCTCGGGGACGACGTCTTCCTGCACGATACGATCAGCACGGGAGATGATGCACTGGTCGGGATGCTGCTGGGCGGCAGGGCCGATGCCGCATTGCACGCGAGGTCGAGCGTCACGATCACCGAGATTCCTGGCAGGTCCACCCTCGATCTTCAGGCGGGACGGCTCACGTTGACCATTGCGGCGAATTCCATGAGACGGGGGGAGTTCATCGAGATCAGGACGCTGAATGCGAGCACGGGCGTGCGCGACAGGATTCGCCTGAGCGTCGAAACGCTCCAGACCCAGCGGGCGGGCGGCCCCGTCGTGACTCACGTCGACGTGACAGAGGGAGACGCCCACGTCGTGACGTATGATCCCGCGGCGCCCGCGGCTTCCTCGGGCTCCATGATCACCCTCCGCGCGAACGAAGGGCTCACGATCACCGATGGTGTTGCCGGCCCGATCCGCAACCTACGCCCAGCAGGTTCGCCTCCGAAGTAGGTGTCACGCGGTTCGAGCGCCGGCTTTGCCGGCGCAATCCTCCTGGGGGGAGGCAGGGAGGAGTGCGCCGGCAGGCGCGCGACGACCGCCGGAAGGGGGGCGAAGCTCCCCTCCGGGCTATTTCGTGTAGTAGACCCAGCGGATCTCCTGGCCGTTGCCGATGGGGCTGAAGCGGATGCCTTCGAGGTTCTTCGCCCACGGGCCGAAGTACTTGGTGTTGTAGATCCAGATCCCGGCGGCGTCGTCCACGACGATGCGTGCGGCCTCCTGGTAGGCCTTCTCGCGCACCTTGCGGTCCGTGGACTTCAGCGCGGCGTCGAGAAGCTCGTCCACCTTCGGGTTCTTGTAGAAGCTCGAGGCCTTGAAGGTGCCCCACTGGCCGGAATGGAACATCTCGCCGATCCAGTTGTTGGGGTCGGCGTAGTAGGTGCTGATCCAGTACACGACGAGGTCGGGCGACGTCTCGACCTTCTTCATGCGCTCGACCATGGTCGGCCACACCTCGCTGGTGAGCTTGGTCTCGATGCCGATCTTGCGCAGGCCGTTGGCCATCACGGTGGCGGCCTGCTCGGTCTGGCTGAAGCCCTGCAGGTAGCCGATCGTGATCGGGCGGTCGACCTTGGCCTTGGCCATGGCCAGCTCGGCCTTCGCCTTGTCGAGGTTGTAGGTGTAGCCCTTCACGTCCCTGGGCACGCCCCACATGTTGTTGGGAATCGGCACCGGGTTGCGCTCGACGGAGCCGCCGAGGATGTCCTTGTTGAAGCCGTCGTAGTCGAAGGCGTAAGAAATGGCGCGGCGCACGTGCACGTCGTTGAGCGGTGCCCGCTGGTTGTTGATCTGGAACATCTTGATGCGCATCGACTCCTGCTCGACGATCTTCACGTTGGGCGCGTCGCGCAGGCGCTTGACCTGGTCGTTGGGCAGGTAGCCGCCCGTGCCCTGGAAGTCGCCCTTGATCATGCCGAGCACGCGCGTGTTGTCTTCCTTGACGGTGCGGAACTCGATCTCGTCGATGTATTTCGCGCCCCACGGCATGAAGTGCCCGGCGAAGCGCTTGGCGATGAAGCCCACGGCGGGATCGTAGCGCGTCATCATGTAGGAGCCCGAGCCCGCGTCGTTGCTCGTCAGCCACGCCGCGCCCCAGTCCCCGTCCTTCTCGTTCTTCTTGAGGAGGGCGGCGTTGACCACGTGGACCTCGGGGATCACGGCCAGGAAGATCGCGGCGGGCTTGGATAGCGCGAACTGGACGGTGTGCCGGTCGACGGCCTTGGTGGTGTTCGGCGCCACCATGGTGGCGAGCAGCGAGGCCGCGCCCTTCTTCAGGGCGAGGATGCGCTCCATGCTCCAGCGTACGTCCTCGGCGGTGATCTCGGCGCCGTCGTGGAACTTGGCGCCGCGCCGCAGCTTGAACGTGTACGTGAGCCCGTCCGGCGAGATCGTGTGGCTCTCGGCGAGCCAGGGCTCGAGCTTGGGCGGGTTGTCGAGCCAGCGATAGAGGCCGTCGTAGAGGTTCAGGCGGACGGCCACGCGGCCGACGTCGAAGGCCGCGTGCGGATCCATCGTGTCGTACGGGCTCTCGTTCGCGAACACGAAGCGGGTCTGAGCGGCCGCGGGCGTCCACGGCGCGGCCGCGGCGAGCGCGACCACCAGGACGACGGCGAGCCAGAGTTGGCGATGCGTCATGGGATGCCTCCCGGATTTTCGGTGGCGGGGATCATATCACCTCGGGGCCGAAGTAGCCGTTGCGGTGGAACATGCGCGCCGGGAGACGCCGCGCCGCGCGCAGCGCCTCGGTCGCGGGCGTGTCGAGGACGCCCCCCTCGTCGATGACCACGCCGTAGTCCTCGCGGGCGGAGGCGACGGACACGACGCCGCCCACCACGTCGCGCCGCACGCGCTCGAGGGGGCGATCGAAGGGATGGCCCCAGCCGCCGCCGCCGCTCGTGGACAGGCGCAGCACGTCGCCCTTGCGCAGCACGTTGCCGTCCGACATCGGGGCCAGCGTGCGCTCGTCGGGCCGCCCGGGATTGACCACGCAGCCGCCCGGCCGGCCGGCGTGGCCGCCGTTCACGCCCGCGGGCGGGAACAGCACGTTGTCCTGGCGGATGGCGACCACCGCCTCCTCAGCGAGCAACTCGACCTCGCGCACGACACCGCAGCCGCCGCGGAAGCGGCCCGGGCCGCCGGAGTCGCGATGGAGCGCGTACTGCCGGAGGCGCATGGGAAAGACCATCTCCATGAACTCGGCGGGATAGTTCTTCTGCGCGACGTAATAGATGGCGTCGAGCCCATCGGCGAAGGGCCGCGCGCCGTAGCCCACCGCGATGCCATCGCTGCACAGGAAGAACTCGTGGCGCGCGGGATCGAAGCCGCGCAGGAAGTAGATGTTGTAGACGGAATTCGGCGCCGCCACGTCGCCGCCGGTGGCCAGGGCCAGGAGCGCGAGCACGTTGGACTGCACCCGTGCGAGCGTGTGGGCGCGGTTACCCAGCGCGGCCGGCCAGCGCGGCCGGAGGATGCTTCCCTCGCGCACGAGCACGTCGTCGATGGCGTCCTGCGCGCCGTCGTTCAACAAGATGGTGGGATGGCCCGACAGCAGGTAGATGCCCACGATCAGCTTCGGCACGCTCTCGTGCATGATGAAGTTGATCGGGCCCTTGGCCTGGTCGTCGCTCTCCCGCGTGTCGAAGACGATCCGCCCGCCCTCCTTGGTCAGCCGCATGCGCACGCGGAACGAGCGGCCGCTCATCCCGTCGCCGTCCACGGCGTCCTCGTTCTCCCACGTCCCGTCGGGAATCCGCGACTCCAGCGTCTTGCGGATGGTGTCGCGGCATTGCGCCTCGAAGAGGGCCCACGCCCCCAGCACGGCGTCGGCGCCGAAGCGCTCGAACATCTCCAGCACGCGCCGCTCGCCGAGCTGGCAGCCCGCCAGCACCGCGCGGATGTCGCCCTTCAGGATTTCCGGGAAGCGCGAATTGCGCAGGAACATGCGAAAGACCTCGTCGTTGAGCACGCCCTCGCGGTAGATCCGGACGGCGGGCACGATGATCCCCTCGTGGAAGATCTCGGTGGCGTCGGGCGAGATGCTGCCCGCGCGCATGCCTCCGATGTCCCAGAAGTGGCCCCACGTCTGCGAGAACGCCACGAGGCGTCCGCGGTGGAAGACGGGCGCCGCGAACACCATGTCCGGCGAGTGGGAGACGCCGCCGCGCGAGCCGTGGCAGTCGTTGTACCAGTAGAGGTCGCCGGGGCGCATGGTGGCGGGCGGGTACTGGGCGAAGATGATCTCGGTGAGGTTGCCGAAGAGCGGGACCATGGTGCCGCACACCACGCGGCCGCGCGCGTCGAGGATGCCCGCGAAGTAGTCGTTCTTCTCGCGGATGAACGGCGACATCGCGGTGCGCTCGATCACCGCCTCCATCTGCGCCTGCGCCGCGCGCAGGGCGCCGCGGATGATCTCCCGCGTGACGGGATCGGGCCCGGGGCCGGCGCGCCGCTTCCGCTTCATCGTCGCCGCGCGCCCGCGCGAAGGACGAGGTTGCCGACGCGGTCCACCGTCGCCCGCTGTCCCGGCGGAATCACGGTGGTCGCGTCGAGCTGCTCCACGATGGCCGGCCCGCGCACGACCGCGCCGGCGCCGAGCGTTTCGCGCGCCACGCACGGACAGTCGCGCCATCCCGTCCCCGCGAAGAACACGCGCCGCCGCGGCGGGCGCCCGCGCGCGGCGCGCCGGCGGCCGAGGGGCGCCAGGGTGAAGCGGCGCACGCGGCCCGTGGCGGCCACGCGCAGCGTGACGATCTCGACGGGCGCGTCGGGCAGCGCGTAGGTGTAGAGACGGCGGTGCCGCTCGTGGAAGCGCTCGACGAGCGCGTCCACCGCCAGCGCGCGCGCGGGCCAGGGCACGGTGATCTCGAAGCCCTGGTGGCGATAGCGCAGGTCGGCCAGGCGCGTGAGCCGCCGGCCCGCCGGGGCCACGCCCTCGGCGGCGAGCCACCCCGTCGCCTGCGCCTCCAGCTCCGCGTACACCGCGGCCACCGCCTCCAGGTCGTAATCCGGCGGCTTCTGGAGCGTGGTGCGCGCGTAGTCGTTGCGCACCTCGGTCCCGAGCAGGCCGAACGTCGAGAGCACGCCGGGGTGGCGCGGGACGACGACGGTGCGCATGGCGAGCAGCGCGGCGAGGTCGGGGCCGTGCAGCGGGCCCGCGCCGCCGAACGGCACCAGCGCGAAGTCGCGCGGATCGTAGCCGCGCTCGACCGACACGAGCCGGATGGCGCCCACCATGTTGTTGTTGACGATGTCGAGGATGCCCTGGGCGGCGGCTTCCAGGCCGAGCCCGAGCGGCCGCGCCACGCGCTCGCTGATGGCGGCGCGCGCGCGCTCGACGTCGAGCGTGATCTCGCCGCCGAGCAGGTGCGGCGGGATGCGGCCCAGCACCAGGTGCGCGTCCGTGACCGTCGGCTCCTCCCCGCCCGCGCCGTAGCAGGCGGGCCCCGGCACGGCGCCGGCGCTCTCCGGGCCGACCGTGAGCGTCCCGTCCGCGGTGACGCGCGCGAGCGAGCCGCCGCCGGCGCCGATCGTGTGGATGTCGATCATGGGGACGTGAAGCGGCCAGGCGCCCACGCGTCCCTCGACGGTGATCTCCGCCTCGCCGCCGCGGACGAGGCAGACGTCCGCGCTCGTGCCGCCGACGTCCACGGAGATCAAGCCGTCGAAGCCGGCCGCCTCACCCACGCGCCGCGCGCCGATGACCCCCGCCGCGGGCCCCGACAGCGCGGTGTGGATCGCCTGCGTCCGCACGACCTCCGCGCCGACCACGCCGCCGTTGGATTTCATGACCGACAGCGGCGCGGTCACACCCCGCGCGCGCAGCCGCTCGGCGAGGCGCGCCACGTAGCGCCCCACGATGGGCTGTACGTAGGCGTTGAGCACGGTGCCCATCGAGCGCTCGAACTCGCGAAACACCGGCAGCACCTCGCTCGACAGCGACACCGCGCACGCCGGATGCTCCTCGAGGATGAGCGCGCGGGCGCGCCGCTCGTGGGCCGCGTTGGCGTAGCCGTGGAGGAAGCACACGGCGATCGACGCCACGCCGTCCTCGCGCAAGCGGCGGGCCGCCGCGCGCACCGCCGGCTCGTCCAGCGGCTCCAGCTCCACGCCGTCCACGGTCACCCGACCGCCGATCTCGAAGATCCGCTCGGGCGGGACGGGCCGCGCCGGCTTGACCCACGCGAACATGTTGGCGCGCCGGGGAATGTCGTGCCGGCCGATCTCGAGCACGTAACGAAAGCCGGCGGTGGTGAGGAGCCCGGTGGCCGCCCCCTTGCCTTCGAGGATCGCGTTGGTCGCCGTGGTCGTGCCGTGCAAGACGTGGCGCAGCGACGCGGGCTGGGCGCCGGCCAGTCGCAGCGCTTTGTCCACGCCGGCGATGAAGCCATCGGAGGGATCGTGCGGCGTCGTCGGGGTCTTGGTGATCCAGATCCGGCCGCTCGGCTCGTGCACGAGGGTGACGTCGGTGAACGTCCCGCCGACGTCGAGGGCGATGGCCCAGGTCACAGGACGTTGCGCGGCCGCCCGATCGCTCCTTCGGCGAAGCGCGAAAAGCGGAAGGGCGTCAGGTCGAGCGAGGGCTTGCCGTCCACGATCAGCTCGGACACCAGGCGCCCCGCGATGGGCCCCATCGCGAAGCCGTGGCCGCTGAAGCCCGTGGCGACCACGAGGCCGCGGAGCGAGGGAACCTCGCCCAGCACGGGCACGAGATCCGGCGAGGCGTCGATGTAGCCGGCCCAGGCGCGCTCGATGCCGAGCGGCGGCAGCGCGGGCAGCACGCGTCCGAGCTCGGCGAGGCTCCGCCGGACCTTGGAGGAATTCGGCCGCGGCTCGACGCCGCGGTCCCACACGAGCGGCCGCCGCCGCGCCGCCGAGCCCGGCAGCACGGCGGCGAGGCTTGCCAGCAGCGGGCGGCCGACGTGGAAGCGGAACATCGCCTTGTTCTTCCAGAAATTCGGCAGGAAGAAGCGGAGCTGCCGGACGGAGTCGAGGGTGACGTCGTGATCGAGGGCGCCGCCGGCGGCGATGTTGAACGCACCGTCGCGGCGCTGGCGGAAGGCGACGCCGGGGCCCCAGACGGCGCACGCCGTCAGGGGAAGCGCGGGCGTGGTGCGCGCCACCGTGCCGCGCACCCAGCGCTGCGGCAGGCGGAGGCCGAGCGTGCGCAGGAGCCGCGCGGACCACGCGCCGGCCGCGCAGACGACGGCGGGCGCGCGCACCTCGCCGCGCTCCGTCACCACCCCGGTCACGGCGCCGGCGCCCGTGGTGACGGCCTGCACGGCGCAGCCCAGATGAACGACCGCGCCGTGAGCGGCCGCCGCGCGCGCGAAGGCGTCGGTGGCCTTCTCGGGATCGGCGTGGCCGTCGCCGGGCGTGTGCAGGCCACCGGCCCACGCGCCGCCGAGGCCGGGAACGACGGTGAGGAGGTCGCGGGCGCGCAGCAGGTGCGTGTCGAGATCGAACTCGCGAGCCACGGGGAGCCACGCCTGCAAGCGCGCCATGCGCGGCTCGTCGGCGGCGAGGGCGAGGTTGCCGCCCTGCACCCATTCGACGTCCGCGCCGAGCTCGCGCTCGAGACCCCGCCACATGCGGTTGGCTTCCATCACGAGCGGCATCTCGCTCGGGTCCCGGCCCTGCTGGCGGACGAAGCCCCAGTTCTTCCGCGACTGCTCGCCGGGCACCGGCCCGCGCTCGACGACGATGACGCGCGCCCCCCGGCGGGCGAGGAAATACGCGGCGGCGCAGCCCACGATACCCGCGCCCACCACGACGACGTCCGCGTCACGCTCCATGGTGGGGCGCATCGTCGGCCAAAGGCCGCGACGTGTCAACGCGTGAGGCGGGTCAGACCTTCCGGGCGCCGCGGCGCCAGCACGCCGCGTGCACCAGCACGTCGGCGTCGGTGATGGCGTTCTTGACGTCGTCGATCGCCTCGCCGCAGACCCCGCACGTGAGCGCCGGCGTCTCCTCGACGGCATCCTCGGTCCGCCGATCGGATCTGAACGGGAGCACCACGCCCCGCGGCGGCTTCTTCATGCCGACCGCGACGGCGAGGCGGATCGTCGCGTCGAGGTGGTCGAACTTGAAGGGCTTGCGGATGTAGTCGAAGGCGCCCGCCTTGAGCAGCGGCCGGGCGATCTCCGCATCGTCGCCGCCGCTCAGCATCACGACGGCGATGGACTCGTCGACCTCGCGGAGCTGGCGCAGGACCTCGCCGCCGCTGCTGTCGGGGAGCTTGACGTCGAGAATCACGGCGTCCGGCCTCCGGAGCGTCGCGAGCATGACCGCGTCGCCCCCGTTCATGGCGACGTCCACGTCGTAGCCCTGCTCCCCCAGGTAATCCCGCAACATCTCGACGACCGCGACCTCGTCTTCCACGATCAGGATCACTCCACGAGCCGCCATGAACCCTCCGGGACGTCGGATGAGGCGGCCTGAGCCAACGCAAGGGTCGTGCCCGGCCGATCCGTCGCGCAAATACCTATCGGTACACGGAGGGGCCCCGGGGCGGCACGGGGTGTGGTTGATTCCTGAACGCCGGGTGCCGATCTGTCGGCTAGAGACTAGTCAGCGGTCTCCTTGAGGGCGTCCTTTGCGGCCTTGGCCACGGCCCCGCAGAGCTCCTCGAGACCCGGCGGACACCGGCGGCCGGCATTGGCGGCGACCCTGCGGAGGTCGCCGAGGTCGGTCGTCGCGTCGACGTGCCGGAGCACGAAGGCCCGGAACGCCCGATCCCGCCGGGCGAGGCGGGCCAGGTCCTCGACCCGCGCCCACCGCTTCGCGAGCATCTTCACGACGGTGTCGGAGTAGCCCTCGGCCATCCAGCCGTCGTCGCACCGGGGCGTGTAGGTCTTGACGTGCGCGTAGATCGCCGACCAGGTCGTGAGCCGGGGCAGCTCGTCGGCGATGGTGTGCTGCTCGGCGACCGTGCACTCCGCCGCGGAGGCGCTGCCGGCATCGAGCGCGAGGGCCAGGGCGGCCGACGCGAGCGCGGCGTGGACCCGTCCCATGTCAGCCGCCGTACTTGGCGTCGCGCGCGATCCAGCCCGCGGTGTCCACGACGCCCTCGCGCTCCTGGAAGGACGCCATCCGATCGGCGAGCGCGGCGCTCGAGCCGTCACGCGCGATGGCCGCGAGCACGTCGTCCATGGCCCGGATCGCCGCGCGCTGCAGATCGCCGGGGATGATGACGATCTGGTAGCCGAGGGCCTTGAGCCGCGCCACCGGGACGAGCGGCGTCTTGCCGCCCTGGAACATGTTGATCAGCTTCGGCTGGGGCACCCGGCGCGCGATCGTCTCGATCTGCTCCAGGCTGACGGGCGCCTCCACGAAGATCACGTCGGCCCCGGCCGCCGCGTACGCCTGGGCCCGCTCGATGGCCGCGTCCAGCCCCTCGATGGCCAGCGCGTCGGTGCGCGCGATCAGCACGAGGTCCGCGTCGCTCATGGCGTCGCGCGCGGCGCGGAGCTTCTGCGCCATCTCGCGGGCGGGGACGACGGACTTGTCGTCGTAGTGGCCGCAGCGCTTGGGGACCGTCTGGTCCTCGAGGTGGAGCGCGGCGACGCCCGCCCGCTCGAACTCGCGCACGGCGCGCTGCGTGTTGAGCGCGTTGCCGTACCCGGTGTCCGCGTCGGCGATGACCGGCACCTGCGCGTGCTCCACGATGTTGGCCAGGCGGGCGGCGATCTCGCTCAGCGAGAGGAGGCCGAGGTCCGGGTAGCCGAGGCTGCGGGCGATGCCGCCGCCCGTCGCGTACACGGCCGGAAATCCCGCGCGGGCCACCAGCCGCGCCGAGAGGCCGTCCCAGACGCCGGGCGCGACGATGACGTCGCCGCCGCCGAGCAGCGCGCGCAGCCGGGTCGAAGGTTTCACGATGCCTCCCTCCTCATCGCAGGCTTTGGAGATGCGCTTCGAACTCGCGCTCGAAGGCCGGCAGGTCCCGGCCGAAGGCCGCGCGGAAGTTCGCGAGGCGATCGTCGGATCCGGCGAAGAGCCGGAAATACTCGACGGCAGCCGGATACCCGGCGCGCGCGATCAGGAGATCCACGGCCAGGAAGGCCTGGCCGTAGGTGGCCTCCGAGCCCTGCCGGCTTCTCAGATGCACCCATTGCGGGAACGTCGTCATCTGGGACAGCGCGGGGAACGCCTTGTCCCGCACGCTGCGGACCTCGCGGACGCGGTTCGCGCGCCGGTGCATGTAGGTGTCGAGGCCGAGCGACTCCATCACGCGGAACGAGACGTAGTCGGCGAAGCCCTCGCGCAGCCATTGCTCCGAGGTGCTGCGGCGGTCCCGGGCCAGCGCGTACTGGATGGTGTGCGTGAACTCGTGCGAGAGAAACCGGATCCGCTCCGGCCACTGCGCGCGCGCGAGCGCCCCCTCGTTGACGAGGATCTTCTCAGGACCGCCCACGCCGCGCGAGAAGCTCGCGGCCTCCTCGGCCACCTCCGGGTCGAACTTGCGCTCCACCACCAGGCCCTGGGCGAAGGCGGCGCGGGTGGGATAGAGGTAGAGCGTCACGGGCGGGACCGGCAGCTGCAGGTCCTGGCTCATCACGAAGGCGATGGCCTGAAAGGCCTGCGGATAGTCGGCGATGCGCTCGGCGGCGGCCCGCGGCTGCCCCGACGCCACCGCGATGGGAATGACCCGCGTCTTCGGCGCGCAGCCGGCCGCGATCGTCGCGAGGACCGTGCAGACGGCCAGGACTGCTCGAGACGTGACGCTCACACCTCCGGCCAGTATGCGAAGCCGGCGCCGATCGGCGAGGCGTAGACCGGCACGTAGTCCACGACCGTCGCGGGCTTGCCGTCGGCGACGGCGGCGGCGGCGATCCAGTTGCACGTCTCGCGCGTGCCGCCCTGCGGCCCGCCGGGGCCGGGCATGCCGGTGGCGCTCTTGCCGCGCGTGCCGACGTCCTGGCTGCGGTCGCCGGCCGGGACCTTGTAGTCGTCGAAGCAGCGCGCCATCCCGCGCGCGTCGCCCGCCGCCATCAGTCGCAAAATTTCTCGGTCGAACGCCTCGTCGAGATACGCCTCCGGCGCGCGCGGCGTGTGCCAGAGCCCGCCGGAGCCGACGACGGCCACGCGCAGATCGCCCGGGAGCGCGTCGAGCGTCTCGCGCACGGCCCGGCCGAGCTGCCAGCAGCGGAACGCCGTCGGCTGCGGCGCGTAGTAGCAGTTCAGGAACACCGGCACGAGCGGGATCGTGAGATCGGTCAGCGACTCGGCCGGGCGGAAGAACGCGTGGCCGACGCCGCGCTCGGGCTTGGGCATCTCCATGCAGAACGCGGGATCGAAGCCGCGCCGCATGAGCCCGGTGAGGAGCGCCGTGGCCAGCTCGGGGTGGCCGGGGACCTTCACGCGGAGCCCCGAGGACAACAGGCCCTCGAACGCGTCGCCGACGTAGAGCGCGAAGGCCGGGAAGTTGGCGAAGTCGAAGCACTCGAGCTGGTCGTCGCCGAAGATCACGAGCGCGTCGGGCCTCGCGGCGGCCAGCCGCCCGCGCAGCGCGGCGAACGCCGCCTCCACGCGCGCCTTCTTCTTCCGGTTGTCCTCCAGGGAATCCATGGGGACGTCGGCGCGCAGCGTGCGGCGCGCGCGCACGTCGTTCCACTCCTCCGCGGGCCGGTAGCACGTGGGGCTGTGCGCGACGTTGAAGACGCCGACCAGGCGCGCCATCAGCCGCCGCTCCGCTCGGCCCAGATGCGCTCCATCTCCGCGGCGATCTCGGGCGGCTGGCCGACGTGGAAGAGCATCGGCCGCGGCTTGCCCGGCGGCGCCACCGCGGCCCCGCGCCCGCTGCGCACGCGCGGCAGGGCGAGCGCCGTGTTCTTCGCGGGATCGCGGA
Source organism: Candidatus Methylomirabilota bacterium (assembly GCA_036002345.1). GTDB lineage: Bacteria > Methylomirabilota > Methylomirabilia > Rokubacteriales > CSP1-6 > AR12. The sequence goes on from DASYTM010000023.1 coordinate 20,078, forward strand.
CGACGGCCTTGGGATCGCCGCCCCTGGCGACGATGGCCGCCTCCTCCAGCATGCGCTTGCGCAGGAGGATCACGCCGCGATCGCTCTCGCCCAGGTGCTCCTTCGTGCGATCGGCGATCGTGCCCTGCCCGAGCCACGCCGTGAAGTCCTGGTTCATGATGTGGCTCGTGTAGAGCCGCCCCGTCACCGGATCCGCGATCGGCCCGTGCCAGTACGGGATGCGCGCCTGCTCGAACGGCGTCGTGCCCGGGACGGCGTCGTTGAACCACGCCACGTGCAGCGTGCGCTCGTCGTCGATCGGCACGCGCCACTCGAACTTGCCCGTGTAGAGGCAGTTCGGCCACAGGCACACGCGACCCACCGTCCAGAGCTCGTCGTCCTCCGTGGTGTCCTCGCGGACGCGGCGGTAGACGAAGCCCCACTCGAATTCCTCGAAGGCGATCTTCAGGTGCGCCGGCGCGCGCATGCCCGGCTCGCCGCGCAGCGCCGCCGACCAGTTGCTGTGCAGCCACTCGAAGTGAATCGGGTCGATGGAGTTCTCCTGGCCCTGGAACCAGTTGCACGGGATCTCTGCGAGCACGATCTGCTTGTAGCCCCGCACGCCGTAGAGATCCCAGTCGGGCACGAGCGGCGCGGGGGCGGGCCCGAGGTACGCCCACAGGAGCCCGGCCTTCGCCTCCACCGGATACGCGGCCGTCCGGATCTTGTCCTTGAAGCGCGCCTCCGGCCGCGCGATCTCCTCGAAGGGCTGGTGCAGGCAGGCGCCCGCGCCGTCGAAGAGCCAGCCGTGATAGTGGCAGCGCAGGCCGCGGTCTTCCGGCACGCCGTTGCAGAGGTCGGCGCGCCGGTGCGGGCAGTGGCGGTCGAGGAGGCCGTAGCGGCCGCGCGTGTCCTTGTAGAGGACGAGGTCCTCGCCCATGAGGCGCACGGCGAGCGTGGGCCGCTCGTCGAGCTGGGCCACCGCGGCGACGGGTTGCCAGTAGCGCCGCATCAGCTCGCCCATCGGCGTGCCGCGCCCCACGCGCGTGAGTGTCTCGTTCTCGGCCGCGCTCAGCATGCGCGTAGGATGATACCCTCTGGCCCTGACCGCAACCGCCGGGAGGTGCCGTATGCGCCCGCTCCTCGCCCTCCTCTTCACGCTCGCTCTCGTCGCGCCCGCGGCCGGCCAGCCCGCGCCGGCGGGCGAGGCGGTGATGGCCTGGCACGTCACGATCTCCCCGACCTGGTTCGATCCGTCCACGGCGCCGCCGCAGATCACGCCCTTCGGGATTCTGTACGCGCTCCACGACGCGCTGGTGAAGCCGCTGCCCAACCAGAAGATGGGCGCCAGCCTCGCCGAGTCGTGGTCGGAGAGTCCCGACGGCCTCGTCTACGAGTTCCGCCTGCGCCGCGGGCTCAAATTCCACAACGGCGATCCGCTCACGACGGAGGACGTGAAGTTCTCCTTCGAG
>DASYTM010000024.1:0-3051 GCA_036002345.1 Candidatus Methylomirabilota bacterium
CTTGCCTGCCAGGACGGCCTCGTAGTAATGGCGCGACGACTTCACGTAGCCCTTCATGAAATTGACGGCGCGCGTCCGGTCCGCCGCGAACTTCTTGCCGTAGAAGACCGTGGCGATCTGCCAGGGGAAGAGATCGCCGCCCCACGCGATGATCCGGCCGAAGCCGTCGGCTTCCGCCCGTCCTGGAAATGGCTGGGGCAGCATCACGGCGTCGACCTGTTTGCCCTTGAGGGCTTCCAGCGCCGCGGCCATGGCCTGGAGCGGGACGACCGTCACGTCCCTGAGGGCCATGCCCTCCTTCTCGAGCATGTTGCCGATCTGGTAGTGGAAGGTGGAGCCGAGCTGGGTGATGCCGATACGCTTGCCCTTGAGGTTCGCGAGCGTCCGCGCCCCGCCCTCGTAGAGGTCCTTGTGCACGACGAGCGCGGTGAGGCGGTGATCGGGCCACTCGCGCCCCTTGTCGGCGACGATCCACAGCTTCTCGCCGCCCAGCACGATGTTGTAGGTGGCCGCGGTGAGCCCGGTGGCGCCGACGTCGATCTGGCCGGCCGCCAGCGCCGTGGCGATCGGCGCCGCGGCCTGGAAGTACACGAGCTCCGGCTCCACGCCGAACTCCTTGAAGAACCCCTTCTCGATGCCGACGAAGATCGGCGCCGAGGACGTGAGCTTCAGGACGCCCACCTTCGGGCGATCCTGCGCGTGCGCCGCGGACGTGAGCAGCGTGAGGACCACGAGGGTGACGAGACCGCGTCGAATCATGAGCGAGGCACTCCTTGCCAGGGAATCGCCATCCGCTCCAGCCGGCCGAGCGCCCAGTGCGAGAGCACGCCCAGCAGCGAGAGCACGACGATCCCGACCATGAGCTTGGTGGTTTGCATGAGGTTGCCGGCGTGCAGCACCAGGAAGCCGATGCCGGATTCGACCGCGATCATCTCCGCGGCCACGAGGAGCAGCAGCGCGGTCCCCGCGCCCAGGCGCAGGCCCGCGAAGATCATGGGCAGCGCGGAGGGGAGCACGACCTTGCGGATCACCGACCAGCGCCGCGCGCCGAACGCCACCGCCGCGCGCACGAGCAGCGGGTCGGCCTGGCGCACACCGGTGAACGTGTTGATGGCCATCGGGAAAAAGACGCCCAGCGCGATGACCGCGATCTTCGACGGCTCGCCGATCCCGAGCCAGAGGATCAGGAGCGGCAGCAGCGCGATCTTGGGGATGGGAAACGTCGCGGCCAGCACGGGCGTCCCGACGGCCTCCGCGGCCGCGAAGAATCCGACCACCGTGCCGACGACGACGCCGGCGGCAGCGCCGAGGCCGAAGCCGAAGACGAGGCGCTGGAGGCTGGACGCCAGGTGGCCGGCGAGCTCGCCGGAGCGCAGCATGTCCCAACCCTCGCCGAGCACGCCGAGCGGCGACGGCAGGAACAACACCGGCACGCGCCCCGTGCGCGCCAGGGCCTCCCAGACGACGAGCAGACCCAACACGGCCGCCACGCGCAGCCCGCGATACTCCGGGCGCGTGAGAAACGCCGCGCGGTTGACGACGGCCACGCGGGTCATTCGCGCAGGGCGGCGGCGGCCTGGTCGCGGATCAGGCTCCAGATGCGCTCGACGGCGTGGACGAAGGCGGGCTCGCCGAGCATCGTCTCGGCGCGCGGGCGCGGCAGCTCGACCTTGACCTCGGCGAGCACGCGGCCCGGCCGCCGCGAGAGCACGACGACGCGGTCGGCCATGTACACGGCCTCGTGGATGTTGTGCGTGACGTACACGATGGTCTTGCGCGTCCGCTCCCAGATCGCGAGCAGCTCTTCCTGCATGAGCTGGCGCGTCTGCGCGTCGAGCGCCGAGAACGGCTCGTCCATCAGGAGCACGGCGGGCTCCACGGCCAGCGCGCGTGCGATGCCCACGCGCTGGCGCATGCCGCCCGAGAGCTCGTGCGGGTACTTGGCCTCGAACCCGCCGAGCCCCGCCATGTCGATGTAACGCGCGGCCCGCCGCGCGCGCTCCCCGCGCGGGACACCCATCTCCTCCAGGCCGAACTCGACGTTGGCCTGTACGGTGCGCCACGGGAAGAGGGCGAACTCCTGGAAGACCATCGCCGTGGCCGCGCGGCCGGGCGGCACGTCGCCGTCGAGCCAGATCGCTCCCTCGCTGGGCGCGAGCAGACCGGCGATGAGGTTGAGCAGCGTCGACTTGCCGCAGCCCGAGGGTCCGAGCACGGCGACGAACTCCTCGGCCTCCACGGCGAGGTCGACGGCCTCCAGCGCCCGCACCGCGTGGCCGGCGCGGCCGGCGTAGACCTTGGACACCCGCTCGACGATGACGCGCACGCTAGGGCCGCCTCAGCCGGAAGCGCTGGATCTTGCCCGTGGCCGTCTTCGGCAGGTCGTCGACGAAGGCGACGGTGGCCGGCGCGCGGTGGCCGCCCACGCGCCGGCGGACGAACTCCACGAGCGTGGCGGCGAGGTCGGGGGACGCCGTCCAGCCGTCCTTGAGGACGACCACGGCGTGCGGCCGCGTGAGCCCGTCGGCGTCGGGCGCGCCGACCACGCCCGCCTCCAGCACGCCCGGATGCTCCGCCAGCGCCGCCTCGATCTCCGCGGGCGACACCCACATGCCCGCGACCTTCAGCATGTCGTCCGACCGCCCGGCGAAGGTGAAGACGCCGTCGGCGGCGCGCGCGAACATGTCGCCCGTCCGGAGCCACTCGCCCTGCATGGTCGCGCGCGTGCGCTCGAGCCGGTTCCAGTAATACGGCGACGTCGTCGGGCCCTTGATCAGCAGGTGACCCACGACGCCCTCGGCGACCGGCGCATCCGCGTCGTCCACGACGCGCGCCTCGAACCCCGGCACGAGGCGGCCCGCCGCGCCGCGGCGCGCGTCACCGGGCGTGTTGGCGATGAAATCGTGGAGCGCCTCCGTCGAGCCGACGACCTCCACCAGCTCGAGCCCGAAGCGCTCGGCCCAGCCGTCGAAGATCGCCGGTGGCAGGGCCTCGCCGGAGGAGACGCAGAAGCGCAGCGACGAGACGTCCCAGCGTCGCTCGGCGTCCTCC
>DASYTM010000025.1:0-12946 GCA_036002345.1 Candidatus Methylomirabilota bacterium
CGTACGGTACGCGTCACATTGCAAGGAGGCCCGTCATGATCCGCGTCTCCGTGATGTATCCCACCAGCGAGGGCAAGAAGTTCGACTACGACTACTACGCCAACAAGCACATGAAGCTCGTGCGCGAGCGCTGGGGCGGCATGGGCCTGGTGAAGGTGGAGGTCGACAAGGGCGTCGCGGGCGGCGCGCCGGGCGCGCCGGCGCCCTACGCGGCGGTCGGGCACGTGTACTTCAGCTCGCTCGAGGACTTCCAGAAGGCCTCGAAGGCGCACGGCAAGGAATTGTTCGCCGACGTGCCGAACTTCACGACCATCGCGCCCCAGGTGCAGATCGCCGAGATCATCCTGTCGTGAGCGCGCCCGCCGCGGACGTCATCGTCGTGGGCGGCGGCAACGCCGCCATGTGCGCGGCGCTCTCCGCCCGCGAGCAGGGCGCGCACGTGCTCGTGCTGGAAAAAGCGCCCGAGGCGTGGCGCGGCGGCAACGGGTTCTTCACCGCGGGCGGCTTCCGCTTCGCCTTCAAGTCCTTCCAGGAGGTGTGCGACCTCGTCGGCGACCTCTCCGACGAGGAGAAGGCGATGATGGACGTCCCGCTCTACAGCGAGGACAACTACTACGACGACCTGATGCGCGTCACCGAGGACCTCGCGGACCCGGACCTCGCCCTCACGCTCGTGCGCGAGTCCCAGCCGACCATGCGCTGGATGAAGGCACAGGGCATCCGCTGGATCCCGATGTTCGGCCGCCAGGCCTTCAAGGTCGGCGGCAAGTTCACGTTCTTCGGCAACCTCGTGCTGGAGGCCGTGGGCGGCGGGCCCGGGCTCATCGACATGCACTACGAGTCGGCCAAGAAGAAGGGCATCGACGTGCGCTTCGAGGCCAAGGCCCAGCGCCTCCTCACCGACGCGCGCGGCGTGGTCACCGGCGTGGAGATCCGCAAGCCCGACGGCACGACCGAGGAGATCCCGAGCAAGGCCGTCGTGCTCGCCTCCGGCGGCTTCGAGGCCAACGTCGAGATGCGCACGCGCTACCTCGGGCCCAACTGGGACCTCGCCCGCGTGCGGGGCACGCCGTACAACACCGGCGACGGCATCCGCATGGCCCTCGACGCCGGCGCGCAGGCGTGGGGGCACTGGAGCGGCTGCCACGCCGTGCAGTGGGACTACAACGCGCCCTGGCACGGCGACCGCAAGGTCGGCGACAACTTCCAGAAGCACTCGTACCCCGTCGGCATCATCGTCAACGTCGAGGGCAAGCGGTTCGTCGACGAGGGCGCCGACATGCGCAACTACACGTACGTGAAGTACGGCCGCGAGGTCATCAAGCAGCCGCGGCGCGCCGCGTTCCAGATCTTCGACCAGAAGGTGCTGGACCTCCTGCGCGAGGAGTACCGGATCCGCGAGGTCACCAAGGCCGAGGACGCCACGCTGGAGGGGCTCGCGCGCAAGCTCGAGATCGACGTCGAGGGCTTCGTGAAGACGGTGCGCGAGTTCAACGCCGCCGTGCAGCCGGGCACGTTCAACCCGGCCATCAAGGACGGCAAGGGCACGCGCGGCATCACGCCGCCGAAGTCGAACTGGGCGCAGCCCCTCGACACGCCGCCCTACGTCGGCTACGCCGTGACCACGGGCATCACGTTCACGTTCGGCGGGCTGCACATCACCACCGAGGGCCACGTGCTGAACGGCGAGGGCCGGCCGATCACCGGGCTCTTCGCGGCCGGCGAGCTGGTGGGCGGCCTCTTCTACAACAACTATCCCGGCGGCGCGGGCCTCATGGCGGGCGCCGTCTTCGGCCGCATCGCGGGCCGGACCGCCGCCATGGGGGGCCCCGACATGGCCCGCCAAGCCCCCCAGCGCTCGTAGCGGCCTGGGGAACCCGGCCGCTCCTCGACTAGCGCTTCGTGAAGGCCACGAAGAAGGAGCCGAACTCCACGGGCTCCAGCGTGGCCGGAAACTCGCCCGGCTTGTAACGCCCCGGAATCTTCGCGAGCCGGAAGTCCGGCTCCTTGCCGAAGCGCGCGCGCAGCTCCGCTTCCGTGGACACGCGGCAGTGGTCCGCGTAGCCGTGGATCGGCGTGTACTCCGGCAGCGGGCCCATCGCGCGGAACTCGTGCATCGGCACCCCGAAGCAGAAGCGCCCGCCGCGCCGCAGCACGGTCAGGATGGACGTGAGCGTCGCGTCCACGTCGCGCACGTGCTCGAGCACCGCGAACGAGTAGACGAGGTCGAACGAGCCGGGCGGGAAGGCCAGGTGGACCTCCTCCGCGAGCCCCTGGCGGAAGGCGGCGTTCGGGAGGCGGTTCAGCTGTCGGGCGAGCCGCACGTTCGCGAGGGAGGCCTCCACGCCCTCGACGCGCGCCGTCGGGTGGCGCGCGGCGACGGCCATGGCCACGCCGCCCTCGCCGCAGCCGGCGTGGAGCACGCCGCGCGGCGCCACCGCGACGATCTCGCGCTCGAGCTCGACGAACTCCGGATTCCGCCCGCGGCGCTCGACCAGCTTCTTCGTCTTGCGCCCGAGCAGGATGCGGATGCGCTTCTCGAGGAGCTTGAGGCCGGCGCGCCAGCGCAGGCGGCTGTACTGCCCTTCCTGCGCGGCCACGTAGGCTTCGCGGCTGCCGAGGTGAGTGAGCCAGCCGCGGATCTTCGCGGCCTGCTCCGCGTAGCGCGGATCGGGATGGGCGGCGTGCGCGGCCTCCACGAGGTCGAGCGCGCCGCCGATGTTCTCGCGGAAGAGCTGCAGGCGCACCGCCTGCAGGGTGGCGTCCACATCGCGGAAATCGCTCACGGGAGCGTCATCGTAGCACCGCTCACTCGAACGGCGACACCTTGAGGGCGCGGTGCGCGGCGTCGAGGAACCATTCCGGCAGGAGCGCGCGGTTGTGCTGCAGGAAGCGCTCGAACTGCGCGTCCAGCACGTAGGTGACGCCGTGGTCCTCCGCGTGGCGGCAGGAGCGCCCGTAGGCCTGCACGAGCGCTTTCGCCGTCTCGACGGCGTACCAGCGCGGGTCGCGCGCGCGGCGCGCGGCCGTCCACGGGTCGCCCAGATCCGGATAGGGCACCTTCGTCACGATCTGGAAGCGCAGGAAGTCGTCGGGCAGGTCCACGCCCTCGCGCAGCGACGGCGACACGAGCACGGTCGGCGCGGGCGAGGCGCGATGCCGGTCCAGCGCGGCGGCCTTGGCGTCCGAGGACTCGACGAAGATCAGTCGCCGCGCCTCCGCGGGCGCGCGCTGCGCGACGTCGGCCATCAGCCGCCGCGCGAGCGCGTAGGAGGCGACGTGGATCAGCCCCTTGTCGCGAGGATGCGCGCCGAGGATCGCGACGATCTCCGCGAACAGGGCCGGCTCCAGGGCGGCGAGATTCGTGCGCGACAGCGCGCCGACGGGCCGATACACGATGGGCCGCTGCTCGAGCGGGAACGGCGAGGGCGTGGCGAAGGCGCGCACCTGCTCGGGTGGAACGCCGAGGGTCTCCGCGACCACCGTCGCCGGCCCGAGGTACGCGGAGAGCAGCACGGTGATCTCCGCGCACTCGCTCAGGAGCGCGCGCGCCTCGGCGGCCACGGCCAGCGGCGTCAGCTCGAGCGTGGCGTTGAGCTCGGGCGGGTAGCGCACCACCCACTCGGCGGTCTCGCCCTCCACGAAGGCGCGGAGGCGCGCCAGCGCGCCCTCGAGCGCGTCGCGCCGCTCGAGCAGCACGACCTCCTCGCGCGAGGGCGGCATCTGCAGAAACGCGTCGGGCTCGAGATCGGGCGGACGCACCGTCTCCAGCGCGCGCGCGATCGCCTCCAGCTCGGCGTCGAGGCGCTCCAGGTGCGGCGCCAGCACCGGCCGGTACTCGTCGGCGGTCTCGAACCGCGGGAGCGGCGCGCCGAACCACTCCTTCATCTCGCTGCCGGTGAAGCGGACGGCGTAGACGTTCACGAGCTGGCCCTCGAGGTTGTGCGCCTCGTCCACGACGAGCAGCCGCCGGCGCCGCAGCTGCTCGGCGTGCCAGTGGCGCAGCGTCGCGAAGTACCAGGTGTTGGCGCAGAACACCGGGCCCGCGAGGGCCGCGGCCTTGGCGCGCGCGTACGGACACTGGCAGAGCGGACCGCGCGGGCGGCGGCACATGCCGAGCGAGGTCGGCACGCGCGCGTCGGGATAGCGCTCGCACGCGTAGTTGTCGCGCCCCTTGACGAGCTGGACGAGGTCGCCGAACTCGCGCTCGTATTGATCCTGCAGCAGCTTCTGCGAGGTGAGCAGGTAGGCGTCGCCGCTCCAGCGCGCGAGGGTGACGGCCAGGTGGCTCTTGCCGACACCGGGCGGCGCCTCGACCACGAGGAGCCGCGGCGCGCCGGGATCGGCGTCGGCCTCGGCGAGCGCGTCCTCGAGCGCGTCGAGGACGCGGGCCTGCTCGGGGCGGGGCGTGGCGCCGGCGGGAAAGTGCTCGCGCAGCGTCCCGCTCACTCCTTCGTGAGCTCCTTCAGCTCCTCCCGCGCGCGCGCCCGCTCGGCGAGCACGCCGTCGATCTGCCCGATGGCGGCGCGGTACTCCTGTTGCGTCTGGCGGTCACGCTCGTCGAGGAAGTCCAGGAAGGCGAGGGCGTCGGCCGCGTATTTCCGGTTGGCGGCGCGAAGCTCCGGCAACGACAACGCGCGCAGCTCCGGCCCGGCGCTGCGATAGCGATCGCGCGCGCGCACGAGCGCTTCCAGGCTCGCGTCGCGCGCCTCGCGCAGGCGCGCGTAACGCGCGTGGGCGGCGGGATCGATGCGGCGCAGCATGTCGCCGTACGCGTCGGCCGCCTCGTCTTTCCGGCCGCCGGCGGGCGGCTGCGCCGCGGCGCCGGCCGCGAGCGCGGCCGCGACGACGAGCACGACGGCGGCGATGGTCGAGCGCGGCATGGGGCGGTTTTGCGCCAGCGTATCATGGGGGACATGGGCGCCGGCTCGCGGCCGATTCTCCAAACCTCCGCCGGCGGCCTCGTCGTCGACGAGCGCGGAAGCGTGCTGCTCATTCGCGCGCGCGATCTGCGCAACCAGCCCGTCTGGACGCTCCCCAAGGGCGCGCTCAATCCCGGCGAGTCGAGCGCCGACGCGGCGCTGCGCGAGGTGCGCGAGGAGACGGGCTGGGAGTGCGAGGTGGTGCGCGAGCTGGAGCCCGTCACGTACTGGTTCCAGCGCGGCGGCCGGCGCATCCGGAAGACCGTCCGCTGGTACCTGATGCGCCCGCTTCGCAAGGCTGGGGAGCACGACCACGAGGTGGACGAGGTGCTCTGGACGGATCCCGCCGACGCGCGCGCGCGGCTGCGCTACGAGTCGGACCTCAAGCTGGTCGGTCTTCTTGGGGGCCCCGAGATGGCCCCGTCCTCCAGAGCGAAGGGGGCTACGCCCCCCTCGGACCCCCCCGGCCCCGACGCTCGGAGCGTCCCGGGGAACCCGTGACGCTCCTCGATTTCCGGCTCAGGGCGGGGGAAAGAGCCGGTCGCCGTTCTTCCAGGCGATCTGCTCGGCGACGTCGCGCGGCAAGTGCAGGAGCCACCGCTGCACGGCCTCCGTGGCGGGTTTCACCGACTCCCAGCGTGAGGTGACCCAGGTGTCCGTGCCCACCATGAAGCGATCCGGGTGGCGCACGAAGACCGCCTTCCACTCCGGGTCCAGCGCGCCGCCGGACGCGACGTCCGAGCGGAGGGCCAGCTCCACCCAGAGCATCGGGTAGCGGTCGACGAGACGGCCGACGGTGGCCGCGGAGGACGACATTCCCGCGTGGGCCCAGAGGATCTTCACGCCGGGATAGGTGTCCAGCATCTTCTCGACGGTCGTCTCGTCGATGTGGCATTGCAAGAACAGCCCGCGCGCCTTCGCCAGCTCCGCGATCCGCTTCAGCGTCGGCGCGTCCACGTCGCTCGCGCCGAAGTGCGACTCGCCGATGCCGCGGTAGACGTTGCGCTTGTTCAGCCGCTCTTCGACGTACGCCGCCACCGCCGGGTCGCGAGTCCACGAGCCCATGTCGTCGCGCGTGCGGTACGGGCGCAGGAACGGCACGATGCCCTTCGGCGAACGGTCGTAGAGCATGAGGGTGCCGTCGTCGGGCGTGCTCGAGACGATCGCGCGGTGCACGCCGGCCTGCGCGAGGATCGAGAGCGCGCGCTCGGGCGTGTAGGTCGTCCAGTCCGGCCGGCTGTAGTGGATGTGCGCGTCGAAGATCTTGAACTGGGCCGCCGCGGAGCCCGGGCCCAGCAGCCACAGCGCCGTCGCGATCACGAGCCTGAGGATCATGGCGCCGATGGTAGCATCTCGGCCAGTCGACAAAAGGGAGGCGCCATGTCCGACACCGCCATCACCCGTCGAGGCTTCCTCATCCTCACCGGCACCGCCGTCGCCGCCGGCGCGCTCGAGCCGCGGCCCGCCGCGGCGCAGACCGCGCCGCCGGCGCCGATCCCCGGCAAGGAAAAGCTCATCGTGCGCAGCCCGCGGCCGATCAACCTCGAGACGCCGCTCCGCGAGCTGACCGCGTACCACACGCCCGGGGACGTCTTCTTCGTCCGCAACAACTACGACACCGCGCCCATCGACGCCGCGCAGTGGTCGGTGAAGATCGAGGGCGAGGTGGACAACCCGATGGTGCTGCGCCTGGACGATCTCAAGAAGCTTCCGGCGCTCAGCCAGGACGTCGCGCTGGAGTGCGCGGGCAACGGCCGCGCCTTCCACTCGCCGCGCGCCTCCGGCATCCAGTGGGAGTACGGCGCGGTCGGCAACCAGGCGTGGACGGGCGTGCGCCTGGCCGACGTGCTCGCCCGTGCGCGGCCGCGCGCGAGGGGCCGCCACGTGGCCTTCGACGGCGCCGACAAGCCGCCGACGCCGCAGGCGCCCGACTTCATCCGCAGCGTGCCGATGTGGAAAGCGCTGGCGCCGCACACGATGCTCGCCTACGAGATGGGCGGCGCGGCGATCCCGCATCTGCACGGCGGGCCCGTGCGCGCGCTCGTCCCCGGCTTCGTCGGCTCGGCGTCCATCAAGTGGCTCGAGCGGATCATGGTGCTGCCCGACGAGTTCGACGGCTTCTACATGAAGTCCAACTACACCGCGCCGCGCGCCGACAACGACAAGGAGATCTACTCGCTGCAGTCGCTGGAGGTGAAGTCCGTCATCGTGGCGCCCGCGGAGGGCGCGAAGGTGGCGCCCGGCCGCGTCACGGTCTGGGGCTGGGCGTGGGCGGGCGAGGGCGAGCTCACCGGCATCGACGTCTCGAGCGACGGCGGCCAGACGTGGCGCCCCGGCCGGTTCGCCGGCACGTGGGACCGGTATTCGTGGCGCAAGTGGGAGGCCGACTGGGACGCCGCCGCCGGCCGCCACACGCTCATGGCGCGCGCCACCGACAGCCTCGGGCGCCTCCAACCCACGACGCGCGCGCACAACCGGCTCGGCTATCGCTGGAACGTCATCCACGCGGTCAAGGTGGATGTGGCGTAGCGCGCTCGGCGCGGCCGCCGTCGTGCTCGCGGCGACGGCCGCGCCCGCTGCGGCGCAGGACGCGCCCATTCCCAAAACGGCCGGCTGGGAACTGGTCATGCGCTGCGTGATCTGCCACAGCGTCGAGGTGGCCGTGCAGCAGCGCTTCGGCCCGCAAGGATGGTCCGACACGCTGGACCGGATGATCCGCTACGGGGCGCCCATCCCGCCCGAGGACAAGCGCGCGCTCATGGCCTACCTGCTCCAGCACTACCGAGACCCCAACGGCCGCTAGCGCGTTCTAGACGGCGTGCAGGAGCCGGAATCGCCGGCAGACGATGAGAAGCGCCGGCGACCACTCGATGCCGAGCCGGGCGCACTCGCCGGTGAAGAAGCGGCGATGGGCGTCACGCCACCAGGCGAGCGTGCGATCGCCCTCCCCCTCGTCGCGCGCGAATTCCTCGTCCACGTCGTCGAAGAGTTGCACGCGCCGCCTTCCCACGCGGCCACCAGTCCCGCCGACGCCCGCTTCACGCCGCGCGCGACCAGCTCGCCGAGCGCGCGCGAGAGTCTCGGGTCGTTGCCGAACCATTCGAGCTTCGGATCCTCACTGGGCACGACGTAGCCGGCGGCGCGCAAGCGGCTGACGAGCGACGCGATGTCGGGCCGGCGACGGCCGGTCATGGGCGGCGCAGCGCGTCCCACACGCGGTGCGGCAGCAGCGGGATCCGCCCGATCTCGACGCCGCGGTCGGCGAGGGCGTCCTCCACGGCGCCGGCGACGGCCGCGCTCGGCGAGATGATGCCGCTCTCGCCCACGCCCTTGATGCCGAGCTCGTTGATCACCGACGGGTGATCGAGCGCCTCGACGACGAGCGCGGGCACGTCGCCCGCCGCGGGCACGCCGTAGTCCATCAGCGTGCCGGTGAGGAGCTGGCCCTCGGCGTCGTGCACGAGCTCCTCGCGGAGCGCGGTGCCGAGCCCCTGCGCGATGCCGCCGTGGAGCTGGCCCTCGACCACCATGGGGTTGATCGGCCGGCCGCAGTCGTGCACCGCCGCGTAGCCCAGGAGCCGCACGGCGCCCGTCTCGACGTCCACCTCCACCGCGCACGCGTGGGCGCCGAACGCCCACGTCACCGTCTCGGGATGGAAGAAGAGGCACGCGTGCAGACCCGGCGCGCCCTGGGCGGCGAGCCCGCGGCTGCGCGGCGCCCGCGTCGCGAGCGTGCCGAGCGCCACGCCGCGATCGGGCGCGCCGGCCACGTGGGCGCGCCCGCCGGCCAGCACCACGTCCTCGGGCGCGCACTCGAGCATCTCGCCGGCGACGACGCGCGCGCGGCGCGCGACCTCGCGGGCCGCGCGCGCCACGGCGGGGCCGGCGTTGGCGGCGACGCGGCTGGCGATGGTGCCGTTGCCGAAGCCGATGAGCGCGGTGTCGCCGGCCAGGACGCTGACGCGCTCGAGCGGCACGCCGAGCTCGCCCGCGCAGACCTGCGCCAGCGTCGTCTCGTGCGCCTGGCCCTGCGACGAGACGCCGAGGGCGACGAACACCCGGCCGCCGGGATCGACGCGCACGTCGGCGCCCTCGAACGGACCGAGCCCCGTGCCTTCGACGTACGCCGAGACCCCGAGGCCGACGGGGCGAGGGCCCCCGCGCCGCCGCCGGGCCTCGTCGCGCCAGCGCGCGTAGTCCAGCAGCGCCAGCGCGCGGTCGAAGGCCGCCACGTAATCGGCGGGATCGTAGGTGATCGCCACGCCGTCGCGGTACGTGAGCCCGGTGCGGTACGGCATCGCCCCCTTCGCGATCAGGTTGCGCCGCCGGAAGTCCGCGCCGTCCATGCCGAGCCGGCGCGCCGCGCGGTCGAGCAGGCGGTCCAGCACGAACGCCGCCTCGGGGCGCCCGGCGCCGCGGTAGGCGCCCATGAACGTCTTGTGCGTGACGACGTTGACGCACTCGCCGGCGAGATTGGGCACGCGGTACGGACCCGGCAGGTGGTTGATCGTGTTGAGCGCGATGGCATCGCCCAGCGTCGGGTACGCGCCGTGATCGCGCGTGAAGCGCGTCTCGAGGGCCGTGATCGTTCCGTCCCGGCGCACGCCGATCCGCGCGCGATGGCGCTGGTCGCGGTCGGGGGCCGCGGTGAGGAAGTGCTCGCGCCGCGTCTCGATCCACTTCACGGGCCGGCCCAGCCGGCGCGCCACGGCGGCGATCAGCACCTCCTCGGCGTACGGGTGGCCCTTGATCCCGAAGCCGCCGCCGACGTCGGGCGCCAGCACGCGCACGCGCGACTCACCGAGCCCCAGCGCCGCCGCCACGGCCGCCCGCACCCCGTAGGGCACCTGCGTGGACGACCACACCGTGAAGAGGCCGTCCGGGGTGGCGGGATGGGCGAGGACGCCGCGCGGCTCGATCGGCACGCCGGCCACGCGCGGGAAGGCGAGCGCCACGTCCACGATCACGTCGGCCTCGGCGAAGCCGCGCGCCGTGTCGCCGATCGCCGACTTCGAGACCCCGGCCACGTTGTCGGGCCACTCCTCGAAGACGCGCGGCGCGCCGGGCGCCAGCGCGGCTTCCACGCTGGCCGCCGCGGGCCGCGGCTCCCACGTCACGCGCACGGCGTCGGCGCCGTCGGCGGCGCGGTACGCGTCGTCGGCCACGACCACCGCCACCGCCTCGCCCGCGTGGCGGGCGACCGCGTCGGCGATGGCCGGGTGCCGGTAGGGGCGCAGCAGCGGGGAGGGGACGAGCGGCGGCACGCCGATCGCGCATTCCGGCACATCGCGCGCGGTGAGCACGGCCACCACGCCGCGCACGCGGAGGGCGGCGCGCGCGTCCACGGCGCGGATCGCCGCGTGAGCGTGCGGGCTGCGCACGATGGCCGCGTGCAGGCAGCCGTCGACGCGGAGATCGTCGACGTAGCGGCCGCGGCCGGTGAGGAGGCGCGCGTCCTCCACGCGGCGGACGCTGGCGCCGATGGTCGTGGTCATGGGCGTGTGGCAGTATAAGGCCTCGTTTCGAGCGCGCATCGCGCGGGGAGGCCACGCATGGGGTACACGCCGGTCGAAGGCTGGGGAGCGCTGCCCGACGGATGGAGCTTCGTGGAAGCCACGAGCGTGGCCGTCGACGGCGACGACAACGTCTGGGTGTTCAACCGCGGCGCGCATCCGGTCATCGTCTTCGGCCGCGACGGCGCCTTCAAGCGCTCGTGGGGCGAAGGGCTGATCCGGCGCGCGCACGGCATCACCATCGGGCCCGACGGCACCATCTGGCTCAGCGACGACCTGCACCACACCATCCGCCAGTTCACCCCGAACGGGAAGCTGCTCCTCACGCTCGGCGATCCCGACAAGCCCTCGATGGCCCACGGCGGCAAGCCGTTCAACCGGCCCACGCACGTGGCCATCTCCCCGCGCACGGGCGACGTCTACGTCTCGGACGGCTACGGCAACTCGCGCGTGCACAAGTACGACCCCAAGGGCCGCCTGCTGAAGTCGTGGGGCTCGCCGGGCACGGACCCGGGTTGCTTCAACATCCCCCACAACATCGCCACCGACGCCGGCGCCCGCGTGTACGTGGCCGATCGCGAGAACTCCCGCGTGCAGATCTTCGACGACGACGGCCTCTACCTCGGCCAGTGGAACAACCTGCACCGGCCGTGCGGGCTCGCCGCCGCCGTGCGGGGCGGCGAGGACCTCTTCTTCGTGGGCGAGCTGCCCACGCACCTGCCCGTGAACAAGGCGGTGCCGAACGTCGGCGCGCGGGTGAGCGTCCTCTCCATCAAGGGCGACCTCGTCGAGCGCGTGGGCGGGCCCTTCGCCGGCGAGAAGCCGGGAGAGTTCGTCGCGCCCCACGGCTGCGCGGTGGACTCGCGGGGCGATCTCTACGTGGCGGAGGTCTCGTGGACGGCGGTGGGCAGCCAGGAGAACCCGCCGCGCGAGATCCGCTCGCTCCAGAAATTCGCGCGGACGTGACGACTCTCGACGACGCGGCGCTCGGCGCCGCCCTCGCACGTCTGCCCGGCTGGCGGCGCGCGGGCCGCGCGATCGAGAAGACCTACCGCTTCCCCGATTTCCGCGCGGCGCTGGCCTTCGTCAACCGCGTGGGCGAGCTGGCCGAGCGGCAGAACCACCATCCCGACATCACGATCCACTACTCGGAGGTCACGCTCTCGCTCTGGAGCCACGACGCCGGCGGCGTGACGGCGCGCGACACACGGCTGGCGGAAGCGCTCGAGGGCATGCCGACGGGATGACCGATCTGCCCGCCGCGTTCCAGAAGTTGTTCGCCGGCCTCGAGGAGCAGCGCCATTCGCCCGGCCCCGCCGACCCGTTTCACCTGTGCTTCGGCTGCGGCCCCGCGCACCCATCCGGCTTGCGCGTGCGCATCTTCAGGACGCAGGAGGGCGTGCTCTCGCCCGTGGTGGTGCCGCGCGTTTTCGAAGGACCGCCGGGCGCGGCGCACGGCGGGATCGTCGCCGCCTATCTCGACGAGATCCTGGGCGGCGCCGCCGTGCGCGCCACCGGCAAGATCTCGGTGACGGGCGAGCTGACCGTGCGCTACGTGCAGCCGGTGCCCACGGAGACGCCGCTGGTCGGCCGCGGCCGCCTCGTCGCGGACCACGGCCGCTACGTGGACGTGGAGGGAAGCCTGGAGGAGCTCGGCGCCGCGCGCGTCGTGGCGACCGCGCGCGGGCGCTTCTTTCCGTTCGCGGCGGCGGTTACGCCCGGGTCAGCAGGGTCGTGAGCGTCGGCGCGGGCTTCGGAACCTCGCGGAACCGGCAGCGCAGCTCCGACCGCTCGAGAATCTCCACGTAGGTGCCCATCACCATCCGGTAGTAGTGCGGGTGCCGGCCCGTGGGGCCGCCGTTGTACTCGGTGAGCGCGTCCCGCACGTTCGCCTTGCGGGTCATGATGTCGCGCAGGTAGGCCATCGCGAAGCGCGTGCTCACCACGGGATCGGCGAGGTCGCCGAGCTCGCGCGCCGGCTTGCCGTCGCGCACGGCCTTCACCACGGCCGGACGCTTGAAGGGGCCGACCACGGGCTCCATGATGGCGGCCGTGCTCGGCAGGATCTGGAACAAGCCGATCTCGCCCGCCGCGCCCACCGCGTCGTGCCGGAACTCCGACTCGACCTCGGCCTGCGCGAGCACGAGACAGTGATCGAGATTCGACTTCTGGGCTTCCGCCACGAGCGTCTCCGGGAAGCGCTGGAACGCGCGGATCGGCGCCATGGGATTCTTCTGCGCGATGTAGTCGAGGATCGAGCGGTTCAGCCGGCCCGCGTCCGCCTCGCCGGCGACCGCGATCATGTGTCGGGTGAGCCCCAAGCCACCGACAGCGATCGCGATGCTGACCGCCAGAATCGCGAGCGCCTTGCTGTGACGGCTCATATATGGGTTCCTCCTTGTGTTGCCGCTGCCAACTTGGTCGTGCCGAGAACGAAATGAACGGATGGATGAAGGCGTTTTGAAGTGAGCGGAATGTAGCATCTCGCATCGCGCTACGCAACCCCTTGGC
>DASYTM010000026.1:0-15755 GCA_036002345.1 Candidatus Methylomirabilota bacterium
CTGAAGGCGCGCGTGAGCCAGATCGAGATCGTCGATCCGCTCGTCGTGCGCTTCCACCTGAAGGAAGCGTGGCCGGACTTCATGACCTTCTACGGCACCACGGCCACCGCGGCCGGGATCGTCGTGCCGAAGAAATACTTCATGCAGGTCGGCGAGGACGGCTTCCGCAAGCAGCCGATCGGCGCCGGCCCGTGGCGCTACGTGAGCCACTCGCCGGGCGTGGAGGTCGTCCTCGAGGCGTCCACGAACCACTGGCGCCGCGTGCCCGCCGTGAAGCGGCTCGTCATGAAGAGCGTGCCCGACGGCAACACGCGCGTGGCCATGCTCAAGAAGGGCGAGGCCGACGTCGCCTACGCCCTCGACGGCCAGGAGGCCGAGGACGTGCGGCGCGACCCGCGCCTTCAGCTCCTGTCCTCCCGCCACGCCTCGATCTTCTGGATCGAGTTCGCGGAGCAGTGGGATCCGAAGTCGCCGTGGGCCGACAAGCGGCTGCGGCTGGCCGTCACCCATTCGCTCGATCGCAAGGCCATCAACGAGGCCGCCTGCCTCGGCTTCTGCCCGCCCGCCGGCGTCATCGTGCCGCGCGTCATGGACTTCGCGCTGCAAGTCGAGCCGCCCGCGTACGACCCGGCGCGCTCGAAGAAGCTCCTCGCTGAAGCCGGTTATCCGAACGGCTTCGACGCCGGCGAGCTCGTGCCGATCCCGCCCTTCTTCACCGCCGCGGAGTCGGTCGTCAATTATCTCAACGCCGTCGGCATCCGCACCAAGATGCGCCCGGTGGAGCGCGCGACGTTCTATCTGCAATGGCGCGAGAAGAAGCTGCGCGGCATCTTCCTGACCGCCTCCGGCAACGCGGGCAACGCCGCCAGCCGCGTGGAGACCTTCATGTACACGAAGGGCGCCTACGCCTACGGCGGGTATCCCGACCTCGACGATCTCTTCCTGCAGCAGGCGCGCGAGCGCGATCCCAAAAAGCGCGAGGCGCTGCTGCACCGCATCCAGCAGATCTCGATCGACCGCGTGATGTTCGCGCCGGTGATGGACTTCCGCGCCCTGATGGCGGTGGGGCCGCGCGTGGCCGATCACGCCATCAACCTGGTCCCGATGACGCCGTTTCCGTCCTACGAGGACATGAAGCTCAAGGACCGCTGACAAGGAGCGCCACGATGAAGGAACCGACGGTCGTTCGCCTGGCCGAGACCGAGCCCGTCAGCTTCGGCCCGCTCTCGCACTACCAGCTCATCATCGGCGACGACGAGGGCACGACGCCGGTGCGCACCGGGATCCAGACCGCCCAGCCCGGCTACGAGGCGCCCGTCCACCAGCATCCGTACGTGGAAGTGCTGCACATCCTCGACGGCGCCGCGGAGGCGTGGATCGAGGGCCGCGAGGACGAGGCCGTCACGCTGCGGAAGGGCGACACGATGGCGATCCCGCCCGACACGCCTCACGCGTTCCGGGTGGCGGGCACCGAGACGCTCCGGCTCCTGGGTACGCACGCCTCGCCGAAGCGGATCGTGCAGTACAAGGACGGCGCGGAGAGCGACGCGCGAGGGTACCGCGTCAACCCCTGAGCTTGGGGAGCACCTCGTGGGTCAGGATCTGCAGCGTCCTGAGCATGCGGTCCATCGGTAGGAGACCGCCCGGATTCAGCTCGACGATGAAGCCGTCGAGCCCCAGCTCGGCCTTCAGCCCGCCGAGCCGCTCGACGAGGCTCGGGGCCGACCCGAAGGCCACGCGCTTCTCCAGAATCTCGTCGTAGTCCATCGCCTTGAGCTTCTCGAGCCGCGCCTCGTGCCGCACGACCGGGCCGGTGTCGTCGCGACCGATCCGCGTGCGCGTCAGTTCCTGATGGCGCTCGAAGAAGTAGGTGATGTTCTCGCGCGGCTCCTCGAGCGCCTCCTTGTGCGTCGGCGCCGAGTACACGGGAATGCGCAGGCACACGTCGCCGTCGCCGGGATGCCCCGCCTCGCGCCACGCCTTGCGGTACGCGTCGAGGTTCACGCGCAGCTCGGGCAGGTCCACGTCGCGCAGGCCCACGAACAGCCGGAGCCCGTTCCGGCCCACCCAGGGAAAGGTCTCGGGGGAGTTGGCGGCCATGCGCAGCGGCGGGTGCGGCTTCTGCACGGGCGTGGGCGAGACGACGGTCTCCTGCACGGTGAAGAACTTGCCCTCGTAGCTGAAGCGCTCGCCCTTCCACGCCTCGCGCATGATCTCCAGCGACTCCTCGAAGCGCGCCGTGCTCTCGCCGTAGGGAATGCCGAGCCGGTCGTAGGTGCGCGCGCCGCCGCTCCGGCCGACGCCGAGGTCGAAGCGGCCCTCGCTCAGGTGATCCACCGTCGCGACTTCCTCCGCGATGCGCAGCGGATGAGCGAGCGGCAGCACGATGACGGCCATGCCGATGCGCACGCGCCTGGTGCGCGCGGCCATGAAGGCGGCGAGGGCCATCGGCGCCGACTGTACCGAGCGCGCGGGGTTGAAGTGGATCTCGCCGAGCCAGACGCCGTCCAGCCCCCAGGCCTCTGACGCATCGGCCAGCTCGAGGGCCTCGGCGAACGCCGTGGCCTCGCTCGTTCCGCGCCGCCGCTCCTCCACGAAGATCCCGACGTGCATGGGCCGCCTCCGGTGCCGCACACAATACCGTGGGACAATGCGAATCACAAATGCGAGGCCTCGTCGCGCGCCTCCTGACCGTGGCCGCCCTCGTGGCCGGCGGCGCCCTCGCGGCGCTCGCCGCCGGCCCGCCCCCCTCCCCGCGCGTCCAGGTCGAGCTGCTCAGTGAAGTCAGCGCGATTTCCGCGGGCCAGACCTTCTGGATCGGGCTTCGCCAGCGCATCGAGCCCGGCTGGCACACGTACTGGATGAACCCCGGCGACTCCGGTGAGCCGCCGCGCATCGAGTGGGCGCCGCCGCCTGGCTTCACGCTCGGCGAGCTCGCCTGGCCGCACCCGGAGCGGATCCGCGTCGGCCCCGCCATGAGCTTCGGCTACAGCGGCGAGGTCGTGCTGCCGATCCCGGTGACGGCGCCGCGCGACCTCGCGCCGGGCGCGCGCGTCACGCTGCGCGGCGAGGCGAGCTGGCTCGTGTGCGAGAAGGTCTGCATCCCCGAAGAGGCGCCCGTCGCGCTCACCCTGCCCGTGGCGAGCGCGCCGCGTCCCGACGCGCGCGGCGCTGCGCTGATCGCCGCCGCGCGGCAAGCGGTGCCGACGTCGAGTCCGTGGCCGGCGTCCTTCCGCGCGACCGCGGACACCGTGACCCTCACCGTCGCCGCGCGGGATCTCGCCCCCGAGCGCGTCGCCGAGGTCGCCTTCTATCCCGCGCGCTGGGGCGCGATCGACAACGCCGCGCCGCAGCGCGTGAGCACCGGCGCGGCGGGACTGACCCTCGAAGTCGCGCGCGGGCCGCTGGCGGACGCGGTGAGCCGCCCGCTCGACGGCGTGCTGGTGGTCGCCGAGAAGCTCGACGGCGCGGTGGTGAAGCACGCGTTCACGCTGAGCGCGGCGCCCGCCGCCGGCGGCGCAGGGGTGGCGCTCCTGCACGCGCTGCTCCTGGCCCTCGCGGGCGGCCTCGTGCTGAACCTGATGCCGTGCGTGCTCCCGGTGTTGTCGGTGAAGACGCTCGGGCTCGTCCAGCACGCGGGCGGCCGTGCGGCGGTGCTGCGCGGGCACGGCGTCGCGTACGCCGCCGGCGTGCTCGTCTCGTTCGCGGTCGTAGCCGGCGCGCTGCTCGCGCTACGCGCGGGCGGCGAGCAGCTCGGCTGGGGCTTCCAGCTGCAGTCGCCGGTCTTCGTCATGCTGCTGGCCTTCGTGCTGTTCGCGCTGGCGCTGAGCTTCTCCGGCGTGCTCGTCGTGAGCGGGCGCTTCAGCGGCGCGGGCCGCACCCTGGCTGGCCGCGCGGGCTACGCCGGCTCCTTCTTCACCGGCGCGCTCGCGACGGTGGCCGCGACGCCGTGCACGGCGCCGTTCATGGGCACGGCCCTCGGCTACGCGGCCACGCAGCCGTGGACGACCGCCCTGCTCGTCTTCGAAGCGCTCGGGCTCGGGCTGGCGCTGCCGTTCCTCCTGCTCACGCTCATCCCGCGCTGGCACCGCTTTCTGCCGAAGCCCGGGCCCTGGATGGTCCGGCTGCAGCAGGCGCTGGCGTTCCCGCTCTATGCGTCGGTGGCGTGGCTCGTCTGGGTCGTGAGCCAGCAGTCCGGGCCGCCGGGCGTCGCCGCGGCGCTCGCGGGGCTGCTGCTCATCGCCCTCGCGGCCTGGATACATCACGCCTCACGCGGCGCCCTCGCGCCGTGGCGCCGCGCCGCCAGCGCCGGCGCCGCGTCGCTCGCGGCGGCCAGCGTGGCCCTCGGCGCGCTCGCGGGCGGACTCGCCGCCCCGCGCGGGCCGGCCGCCGCCGAGGCGGGCTGGGAGCCCTTCAGCCCCGCGCGGCTCGCCGAGCTGCGCGCCGCCGGCAAGCCCGTCTTCGTGAACGTCACCGCGGCCTGGTGCATCACGTGTCTCGTCAACGACCGCGTGGCGCTGGGCACGCGTGCCGTCGCCGACGCGTTCGCGCGCAACGGGGTGACGCGGCTCAAGGCCGACTGGACGCGGCGCGACCCCGGCATCACGCGGATGCTCGAGGGGTTCGGACGGAACGGCGTTCCGCTCTATCTCGTTTATCCCGCGGGGCGCGGCGGTCAGCCGACCGTGCTCCCGCAAATCCTGAGCGAAGGCATGGTGCTCGGCGCCATCGACAAGGAGACGCAATGACCAACGACTGCGTGACCCGCCGCGCGTTCCTGGCCGTCACCGGAGTCGCCGCCCTCGTCAAAGGCCTCCCTGCGCCCGCGTGGGCCGCCCCCGTCGCCAAGGTGGGAACCCCCGCGCCCACGTTCACCTCCACCGCGACCACCGGCAAGCCGGTGAGCCTCGGCGACTTCCGCGGCAAGCTCGTCGTGCTCGAGTGGACGAACCACGACTGCCCGTACGTGCGGAAGCACTACGAGACCGGCAACATGCAGGCGCTCCAGAAGGAGGCGACCGACACGGGCGCGGTGTGGCTCACGGTCATCTCCTCGGCGCCGGGCACGCAGGGTCACGTGAACGCCGCCGAGGCCGACGCGCTGACCGCCAAGCGCAAGGCCATCCCGTCGGCCGTCCTGCTCGATCCCGCCGGCGGCGTCGGGAAAATGTACGGCGCCACGAACACCCCGCACATGTACGTCATCGACAAGGCCGGCACGCTCGTCTACGCGGGCGCCATCGACGACCGGCCGACCTCGCGCAAGGGCGACGTGGACGGCGCGCACAACTACGTGCGGGCCGCCCTCCGCGAAGTCGCCGCGGGCCAGCCGGTGAAGACACCCGTCACGCGCGCCTACGGCTGCACCGTGAAGTTCATGTGAGCGCGATCGAGGGGCGCGATGGCTCCGCCGGCGTGCCCCGAGCGTTGGGGGGTCACGCGTGAGCGGCGCGGCCGCGCAACGCCCACGCGCTCGTCAATAGCACCACACAGGCCACCACCAGCGCGCCGGTGAACTCGCCGCCGGCGAGCGCGCTGACGCCGGCGAGGGCCACGATCTGGCCGAGCGAGAAGGCCGAGGCGAGCGCGCCGATGAGACGGCGCGCCCGGTCGGGCTGGACCATCCGCGCCTCCTGGAAGCCGGCCATCGTCGTCACCGTGAACGTCGCGCCGACGAGCAACGCGCTCAGCATGATCGCCACGATGCCCGGGACCAGCGCGGGCAGCACGACCCCGACGGCCATCACGACGTGGCTGATCAGCCAGAGCCGGCGGTTCGCGAGCGACCGGGGCAGCGCGCCGGCGGCGAAGCTCGCGCCCGCGGCGGCTGCGCCGAAGAGCGGCCAGGCCCAGCCAAACACTGCCGGATCGGCGACGGCCTGCCGCGCCATCACGGGCAGGAACGTCGCGGACACGATGTAACCGAAGCCGAACGCGCCGTAGCAGAGGACGATCCGGATCGCGTCGGCGTCCCAGCGCGGCGCGGGCTCGCGCGCGGCGTGGCCGCCGGCGCCGGCCGCGCCGAACACGGGCCACGTCGCGAGCGCGACCACCATGGCGAGGGCGCCGAGCACCGTCCACGCCCGCGCCGAGGTGACGTGGGCGGCCATCAAGCCGAGACAGACGAGACCGGCGACGGCGATGCCGACGCCATAGCCCGCGAACACGGCGCTGTTGACCCACGGTCGTCGCAGCGGCGCCAGGCGCTCGAGCGCCCACGCCGACGCGAAGACGATGACCCAGACCATGGCGGCGCCGGCGAGCGCGCGCAGGGCGAGCCATCCCGCGAAGCGCCGCTCGACACCCATCGCGAGCGTGGCGAGCGCGATCGTGACGAGCCCGCCGCGGATCGCCGCCGGCGCCGGCACGCGCGCGCGCATGGCCGCGAGGGCGCCAAGCAGCGTGCCGGCGTAGTTCGCGGAGGCCAGCCAGCCGCCCTCGGCGAGCGAGAGCCCGGCGTCGGCCTGCATCATCGGGAAGAGCGGCGTGAACGCGAAGCGGCCGATGCCCATCGGCACTGCGAGGGCGGCCATCCCTGCCAGCGCGATGGCCGCCGGGGACCGGTTGGTCGTCAGCGCTTGGCCGCGCGGATCGAGGCCCAGATCCGCTCGGGGGAGACCGGCATGTCCACGTGGCGCACGCCGAGCGGCGCCAGCGCGTCGTTGACGGCGTTCATCAGCGCGGGGAGCGCTCCGACGGTGCCCGCTTCACCGACGCCCTTGGCGCCGAGCGGGTTCACCTTCGTCGGCACCTCGTAGGAGTCCACGTCGAACGAGGGCACGTCGTCGGCGCGCGGCATCGCGTAGTCCATGAACGAGCCGGCCAGGAGCTGGCCCGTCTCGTCGTAGGCGAGCGACTCGAAGAGTCCCTGCCCGAGCCCCTGCACGACGCCGCCGTGGATCTGGCCCTTCACGAGGAGCGGGTTCACGATGCGGCCGACGTCGTCCACGATCGTGTGGCGCACGACGCGCACCGCGCCCGTCTCCGGGTCGATCTCCACCTCGCAGACGTGGCAGCCGTTGGGAAACGTGACGGCGGGCGGCGTGAACGCCGCCGTCTCGCTGAAGCCGGGCTCCATTCCCGCCGGCAGCGACTTCGGCACGTAGGCCGCGCGCGCGACCTCGGCGAACGTCACGCCGCGATCGGTGCCGGCGACGGCAAACTTCCCGTCGCGGAGCCCGACGTCCTCGGGCGCGGCCTCCAGGAGCTGCGCGGCGATCCGGCGCCCGCGCTCGACGATCTTGTCCGTGGCGCGCAGCACGGCCGAGCCACCGACGGTCAGCGCGCCGGAGCCGCCGTTGCCGCGGCCGGCGCCCAGCGCGTCGGTGTCACCGGACAGCACCTGCACCCGCGCCGCCGGCACCCCGAGCCGATCGGCCACGATCTGCGTGAAGGCCGTGTCGTTGCCCTGCCCCATCGTCGTCGAGCCCGCGAAGAGCGTCACCGAGCCGTCGGGATTCACGCGGAGCATCGCGGTGTCGGGATTCACCGCCGTGTAGGGGCCGCCCGCCACCTCGATGGCATTGGCGATGCCGAGGCCGCGCAGCTTGCCGCGCTCGCGCGCCTCGGCGCGCCGCTTGGCGAAGCCCGCGTGGTCGGCGAGCGAGAGGGCCATGTCCATGCCGCGCGCGAAGTCGCCGCAGTCGTAGGTGAACACGAGCCCCGTCTTGAACGGCATCGCGGAGGCCGGGATCAAGTTGCGCCGGCGCAGCTCGATGGGATCGATCCCGAGCTCGCGCGCGGCCACGTCGATGACGCGCTCGATCGCGTAGGTGGCCTCGGGCCGGCCCGCGCCGCGGTACGGCCCCGTCGGCGTCGTGTGCGTGTAGATGCCCGTCGTCTCGTGATGGATGGCGGGCGTCCGGTACACGCCGGCCACGCCACCGACGTTGTTGGTCCCCGGCCCCGCGCTCCGCGGCGTCAGGTACGCGCCGACGTTCAGCGTGACGGCGATCCGCAGGGCGAGGAACGTCCCGTCGCGATCGAGCGCCAGCTCGATGGTGGAGACGTTGTCGCGGCCGGCCTCGTCGGTGACCATCCCCTCGCGACGATCCGACGTCCACTTCACCGGGCGGCCGAGCCGCTTCGACGCCCACAGCACGAGCGCCATCTCGGGATAGAGCCCGCTGCGCATGCCGAAGGAGCCGCCGACGTCGGTGGTGATCACGCGCAGGCTGTTCTGCTCCACGCCCAGCGTGGCGGCGAGGAGCTGGCGCGTGCCGTGCGGCCCCTGGATGCCGGTGTGCAGCGTGTAGCGCTCCGTGCGCCGGTCGTACTCGCCGACGGCCGCGCGTGGCTCCATCGGCGCCACCGCCACGCGGCTGACGACGAAGTCCAGGCGCGTGACGTGCGGGGCGCTCTCGAACGCGCGCGTCACCGCGTCCCTGGGCCCCGCCGACCAGACGAACGCGACGTTGTCGGGCGTCCCGTCCCAGACCACCGGCGCGCCGGCCCGGCGCGCGTCCACACTCGCGGCCACCGCGGGCAGCGGCTCCCAGTCCACCCTCACGCGGTCCGCGCCGTCGACGGCGTGCTCGCGCGTGTCCGCGACGACCATCGCCACGGGGTCACCGACGTGGCGCGCGCGGTCGCGCGCCAGCAGCGGCCGCGGCGTGGGGGCGGCGGGCGTGCCGTCACGCCGCTTGCGCGTGCGGTCGCTGGGCAGGTTGCCGACCCCGTCGGCGGCGACGTCCGGCCCCGTGAGCACGGCGAGGACGCCGGGCGATTTCAGCGCGGCGCGCGCGTCGATCGCCCGGATCCGCGCGTGGGCGTGCGGCGAGCGCACCAGCACCGCGTACACCTGGCGCGGCACGTCCACGTCGTCGGAGTAGCGGCCGAGCCCGCGGAGCAGGCGTGCGTCCTCGACACGGCGCACGGCCTGCCCCACGGCGAACTTCTCGACGCTGACGGGGTCGCCCACTACTTGAGCTTCAGGTCTTCGGCCGGCCCGACGTACGGGTAGCCTTCGATCAACCCCGCCGCCGGCTCCGCGACGCGAGCGCCCACGCCCCAGATGAATGCCTGCTGGAAGATGGGCGCGATGAGCACGTTGTCGGCGACGAGCTTCTGGATCTGGTGCAGGTAGCCCTCGCGCTTCTTGCGGTCCAGCTCCTTGGCCTGCCGCGCGAAGAGGTCGTCGATCTCGGGCAGCGAGCCGTACGCGTAGAAGCCGCCCTTGGTGAAGAAGGGCTCGAGGCGCGCCGCCGCATTCCCGGCCGCGCCGGTGGCGGGGAGGACGAGCCCCTTGAGCTTCTTCTCTCGCCACGCCGTCAAGAAGGCGGCGCGCTCCATGCTACGAACGTGAGTGCGGATCCCGAGCGTCTGCAGCATGTTGCCGACGGACTCCGCCAGCGTCGTGTAGGGCGGCAGCGGCGTGAGGTCGCCGGCCTCGAAGCCGTTCGGATAGCCGGCCTCGGTCAGGAGCTGCTTGGCGCGCTTGGGATCGAAAGCCGGCGGCTCGAGCTTCAGCGAGAAGTCGAACTCGGGCGGCACGTTGGAGGACGCGAGCTTGCCCAGCCCCAGCATCTCCGACTGGTTGATGGCCTTGCGATCGATGGCGAGGCTCGCGGCCAGGCGCACGCGTTTGTCGTGCCACGGCGACTTCGGATCCCACTGGTCCACGAAGTCCAGCCAGTACATGCCGTAGAGGAGCGGCGCGACGATGCGCACGCCCGGCGAGCGCTTGAGCTCTTCCGCGGCCGGCCCCGTGAAGAGGTACGCGAGGTCCACCTCGCCCGTCTTCACGGCCACCGCACGCGTGGTCTCCTCGGAGATGCTGCGCATCACGAGGCGCTTCACGGTCGGGGCCTTGCGCCAATATTCCGGGAAGGCCTCGAGCACCAGCTCCTGGCCCGGCCTGAAGGAGACGAACTTGTACGGCCCGGCGCCGATCGGATGCTTCTTGAACTCGTCGTCGCCGACCTTCTCGACGTACTTCTTGGGCACGATCCAGCCCGCGCCCGTGGCCGAGGTGCCGTAGAAGGCCATGAAGTCCGGCCACGGCTCCTTGAGAACGAACCGGACACGATTGGGCGCAGGAGTCTGAATTTCCTTCACGTGGTCCTTCAGAATCTTGGCGGACGCGCCTTTATATCGCTCGAACGTGAACTTCACGTCCTCCGCGGTCACGGGATCGCCGTTGTGAAACCTGGCGTTCTTGCGGATCACGAAGTCGTAGGTGAGGCCGTCCTTCGACGCCGACCACGACTCCGCGAGGCCCGGCGTCATGATGTTCTTCGGCATCGGCTTCACGAGCCCGTCGTGGAGCGCGTACAGCACCATGAACGGCGTGATCAGCGCCTCGGTCTCTCCGGGATCGAGCCAGCGGTTGACGAGCGTGACGTGGACACCGATGGTGAGCGTCCCGTCCGGTGCGGCCGCGGAAACTGGAACAACCGTCGCCATCACGCTCAGGGCGAGCGCGAGGATCATCGTCACGAACAGGGAGCGAACTCGCATTCACGAACCTCCTGGGAACGAGCGGTCGGATACGCGCTCTCATGCGCAGGCGAGCGCGTAGATGTCTTCCACGCCTTCGGGCAAACGGTGCTCGCGCCACGAGCGGCCGCCGTCCTCGGTGCCGAAGACCTGGCCCGTGCGGCTGACGCAGTAGACACGATCGGCATCGGTGGGATGAAGAGCGACGGCCATCATGGTCGTCTCGGCCTTCACGCCGTGGTCGAAGCGCTTCCAGGTCTCGCCCACGTCGTCGCTGCGGTAGAGCGAGCCGTCCTGGCTGCGCGCAGCGGGGCTGAGGCACGCGTACATCACGCGCGGGTCCTGAGGGCTCACGCGGATGTCACGCCCGTAGGTGAGCGGCGAGAAGCGGCCCACCTGCATGTCCTTCCAGTGCGCGCCGGCGTCGGTGGACTGGAAGAGGCCCATCCGGATGGCGGCGTACGGCACGCCCGGCTTGGCCGCCGTCAGCGCGACGGCGTGGATGTCGAGCATGCCCTCGATCTCCGTGTCGCTGACGATCCGGCTCTTGAGGTGCGGCAGCTCGGCGAGCTTGACGAGGTCCGCGGTGCAGTCGGTCCACGTCTCGCCGCCGTCGTCGCTCTTCATGATGCCGCCGACCTCGAGGCACGCCCACATCGTCTCCGGCCGCGCGGCATCGATGGCGAGCCGCATCACGCGGCACGCGAACCCCATCTTCACGCGCTCGGGCACGATGGCCTTGGGCAGCCGGCGCCACGTGTCACCGCCGTCGTCGCTGCGGAAGACGCCCACGGGCGAGGTCCCCGCGTAGAGCCGGCGCGGATCGCGCGGATGAATGGCGATCGACCACACCTGCAGCCCGCTCTCCGGCAGGGCCAGCCGCTGCCAGGAATCGCCGCCGTCGCGGCTCCGGTACGGGCCGTCGTGGGTGCCGATGTAGATGACGTTCGGGTTGCCCGGATCGATGGTGATGGCCTGGACCTTGGTCGGCTCCGGCAGGCCGTTCTTGAGCTGCTCCCAGTCGCCCTGCCCCACGCGACGGAAGATTCCGGGACGCTTGCCGGACGCGAAGGTTCCCACCCCGACGTATACGCGCGACGGATTGGCCATGGTCGTGTCCTTTCGTGGGACGGTTCGGCGGTACGATACCACGCCAGGAAACGAGCATCGCGTCAGGGAGGGGCTCATGAGGCTCGCAGGCAAGGTCGCGTTGATCAGCGGGGGCGCGCGCGGCATGGGCGCGGCCGAGGCCAAGATGTTCGCGCGCGAGGGCGCCCAGATCGTCCTGGGCGACGTGCTGGACGACGAGGGGCGCGCCGTGGAGGCGGAAATCGCCGCCAAGGGCGGCAAGGCCGCCTACGTGCGGCTCGACGTCACCCGCGAAGCCGACTGGCAGGCGGCCGTCACGCTCGCCGAGAAGCGCTTCGGCAAGCTCGACGTCGTCGTCAACAACGCCGGCATCAGCATCACCGGCCGCGTGGAGGACACGACGCTCGCGGACTGGCAGCGCGTGATGGACGTGAACGCCACCGGCGTCTTCCTCGGCACCAAGGCGGCGATCCCGGCCATGCGGCGTGCGGGCGGCGGCTCGATCGTGAACATCTCGTCGCAGCTCGGCCTCGTGGGCACCGACATCACGAGCCCGATGTACCCCGCCTCCAAGGGCGCGGTGCGGCTGCTGACGAAAGTGACGGCCATCCAGTACGCGAAGGAGAAGATCCGCTGCAACTCCGTGCACCCCGGACCGATCGTGACGCCGATGACCGAGAAGCGCCGCGCCGATCCCGAAATCTACAAGCTGATGCTCTCGCGCATCCCGCTGGGCCGGTACGGCGAGCCGGAGGAAGTCGCGTACGCCGTGCTCTACCTGGCGTCCGACGAGTCCGCCTTCGTGACCGGCAGCGAGCTGGTCATCGACGGCGGGTGGACAGCGCAATGACGCCCGCGGAGCGGGCGCTACCTGAGATGGATCGCGCAATGACGGCGGCGCCCGTACTGCTTCGCGGCGGCCTGATCGAGGGGCGCCGGCAGAACCTCTTCATCCGCGACGGCGTCATCCAGCGCCTCGGCCCGGACGTCGAGGCGGGCGCCGCCGAGACGCTCGACGTCACGGACCGCCTCGTGCTGCCGGGCTTCGTCGAGAGCCATATCCACCCGGACAAGGCCTTCATCGCCGACCGCACGCAGGGGCTCCGCGCAGGCGGGCCCACGCCGCAGACGCTCGTCGCCGAGCTCAAGAAGTCGTTCACGGTGGACGACGTCTATGGCCGCGCCCGCCGCGTGCTCGAGCTGGCGGTGCGCCACGGCTGCACGGCGATGCGCGCCCACGTCGAGATCGACGCTTTCGTCGAGCTGCGCGGCGTGGAGGCGCTGCGGCGGCTCCAGTCCGACTTCACGGGCACGCTCGACCTCGAGCTGATCGCCTTCGCCCAGGAAGGCATCTTCCGCGACGCGGTCACGAAGGATCTCCTGCGCGAGGCGCTCAAGGCGGGGCTCAAGACGCTCGGCGGCTGTCCCTACATGGACACTGACCAGCGCGCGCACATCGACTGGTTCTTCGAGACGGCGCAGGCCTTCGGCGTGCCGCTCGACTTCCACGCCGACTCCTCCGACGATCCCGCCTTCCTCACCACCGATTACATCGCCGAGCAGACGATCGCGCGCGGCATGCAGGGCCGCGTCTCGCTCGGCCACCTCTGCATGCTCGACGTGCTCGAGCCCGAACATCGGGCGCGTGTCATCGACCGGATACGTCAGGCGGGAATTCACGTGATCAGCCTGCCCGCGACGGAGCTGCACGTGAAGGCGCGCGCCGACGTCAAGCGCACGTGGCGCGGCGTCACGCGCATCGGCGAGCTGCGCGACGCCGGGATCAACGTCTCGATCTCGACCAACAACATCGTCAACCCCTTCACGCCGTACGGGCACCCCGACCTGCTGCGCCAGGCCCTCGTGACCGCCATGGCCGCGCACCTCGGCAACCTCGACCAGCTCGCCTGGCTGCCGGAGATGTTCACGACGAATCCCGCGCGGGCGCTGGGGCTCTCGGGCTACGGCCTCGCCCCCGGCTGTCGCGCCGATCTCGTGGTGCTCGACGCGCGCGACGCCGCGCAGGCGATCACCGAGCAGGCCGAGAAGCTCTACGTGCTCAAGGCCGGCCGCGTCGTCGCGCGCAACACCCGGACCAACGAGCTCACGATCGGGCCGCGCGATTAACTCGCGCTCGCTCCGGCGGCTGGCCGGCTCACCGGCCATCCTGACCCCGACACTGCTCGCGTGCTACGCGACGAGCGCGATCATCCACGTCGCGACGCTGATCCTCAACACGCTCCTGCCTTTCCACGTGACGGATCTCGGCGGCTCGCGCACGCAGGTCGGATTGCTCTTCTCGGTGATGACGGTGGTGTCGATGTTCCTGCGCCCGGTCGTCGGCGGCTGGGTGGACCGGTTCGGCGTGCGTGCCGTGATGCTGCCCGGCGTGGCCGCCCTCGCGGCGACCTCGCTGGCGCTGCAGCTCCCCGCGGGCCCCGCCGTGGTCATCGCGCTGATGGCCGGCCTCGGCATCGCCAACGGCCTGCTCTCGACGCCGGCCAGCATCCTCACCGCGCGCGAGAGCCCGCCCGCCCTGCGCGGCGAGGCGCTCGGCACCTACTATCTCTGCAGCTCGGTCGGCATCGCGATCGGCCCCCCGCTGGCCTTCGGCCTGCGCGCGCTCGGCGGCATGCGGCTGGCGTTCGTGTTCGTGACCCTGATGGCCGCCATGCTCGTCGCGGTCGTCACGCGGTTCCGCGCGCGCCCGGCCGCGCCCGCGGCGGCGGCGCGGGCGCGTGGCCGCTTCCTGAGCCGCTCGGCGGCGCCCGTCTCGTTCGCGCTCGTGCTCTCCACGTTCGGCAACAGCGCGATGTGGGCGTTCCTGCCGCTCTACGCGGTGAGCCGCGGCCAGGGCGTCGCGCTCGCGTGGTTCTTCACGGTCTATCCGCTCTGGATGATCGCCTGCCGGATCGCGCTGCGCGGCCTCTCCGATCGGGTCGGCCACGTGCCGGTGAGCGTGGCCGCGATGTCGCTCGTCACGGCCGGCTATCTCCTGCTCGCCGTGCCGCCCTCACCGCTCTCGCTGCTGTTCACCGCCGTCGTGCTCGGCACGGGGAACTCCGTCCTCTATCCGACCCTGGCCGCGCTCGTCATCGACCGCGCGCCCGAGCCGGAGCGCGGGCTGGCGCTGGGCACGCTGTCGGGCGCGTGGGACCTCGGCGTCGTCGTGGGCGCGGCGCTCGTGGGCGCCGTCGCCGATCGCTTCTCCTACGGGGCGGGCTTCGTGGTGGCCGGTCTCGCCTCGGCCGGTGGCGTGATCTCGCTGGCCCTCATGGCATCACCCAGCCGCCGTTCGGCTGAAGCACCTGCCCGGTGAGGTAGCCGCCCGCCTCGTCGGCGAGAAAGAGCGCGCAGTACGCGACGTCCTCGAGCGTTCCCAGATGGCGCACGGGCAATTCCTTCATCCGCCGCGCGCGGTACTCCGGCGTCATCACCGCTTTGCTCATGTCCGTGTCGATGCCGCCCGGCGCGATGGCGTTCACGGTGATGCCGTGCTCGCCGAGCTCGTGGGCCAGCGCGCGCGTGAGCGCCTCGATGGCGCCCTTGGTCGCCGCGTAGCCCGCGAAGCCGCCCGTGCCCACGCCCGCGCGCGCGAGCTGGGTCGAGAGATTGATGATGCGGCCGTATTTCCGCTCGATCATGGCGGGCAGCGCAGCGTGCGTCACCAGCATCGTTCCCGTCACGTTGGTGGCGAACATGCGCGCGTAGTGCCCGACGGACGTCTCGGCGAAGAGGCCGCGGTCCATGATGCCCGCGTTGTTGACGAGCACGTCGAGCGCGCCGAATCGCTTCAGCGACGCGTCGATCAAGGCGCTCACGTCGCGCTCGTTCCCGACGTCGGCCTTGACGGCGAGGGCGCGGCGGCCGAGCTTCTCGAGCGCCGTGACGACTTCCGCGGCCGCCGCGGCGTTGGTGTGGTAGTTGACGACGACGTCGGCGCCCTCCTGGCCGAAGGCCAGGGCGATGGCCCGGCCGAAGCCGCGGCTGCCGCCCGTGACCAGCGCCACCCGCCCGTCGAGCCGGCCCATCTAGGTGGGGAGGCCGAACAGCGACGTCAACCGCTCCGTGCGCAGCATCTCGGCCATCGCGTCGTCGGAGGGGCGCTCGCGGAAACGCTCGGCGGCATCGAGCACCTTCGGCAGCAGCGTGAGGTCGCCGGCGGTGTTGAGGTGGATGCCCGGAACGCCCAGCGCCCAGTGCACGGCGCGGTCGATGTCGGCCTGCGC
>DASYTM010000027.1:0-13043 GCA_036002345.1 Candidatus Methylomirabilota bacterium
CGCGCCCATCAGCCGCTGCGTCTGCTCCTCGAACACCTCGCGGCTCTT
Source organism: Candidatus Methylomirabilota bacterium (assembly GCA_036002345.1). GTDB lineage: Bacteria > Methylomirabilota > Methylomirabilia > Rokubacteriales > CSP1-6 > AR12. Next base: position 49 of record DASYTM010000027.1, read on the forward strand.
GTCGAGCCAGTCGCCCGCGCGCCCCTGCGCGTCGGTGGCCATCTCCTGCGCCCGCTTCGCGAACTCGCCGCCCTGCTCCAGCAGCATCTCGCGCGTCTTGCGCCCGGTCTCGGGGGCGAGCAGCAGCGCGGTGGCCGCGCCGAGGATGCCGCCGAGGAAGAACCAACCCAGGTATCCCGCCGCGTCGTTCCGATCGCTAGCCATGATGATCTCCTTGCTCCTTCGAAAATCGGGACACGAAGACGTCGAACCCCTTCTTGAGTCCGGCCGCGACGCCGATCAGCTGGCCGGCGCGCGCGAGCCCGGCCAGCCCGGTCACGGCCCGGCTCACGCCCTCGGCCACGGCGTTCACACGCTCGGTCACCTCGCGCACCCGCTCGACCTCCTCGCTCGCCTCGCGCGTGAGGACCCGTACGTCCTCCGTGAGCGCGTGCGCCTGGCCGATGAGCGGCCGCAGCTCCTCCTCCACGATCGTCAGGACCGTCTCCGCGCGGCGGGCCATCCGCCGCAGGGCGAGGATGGTGGGGATCACGGCGGCCGTCAACGCCACCGCGCATGCCACCAGCACCGCCTGGGCCCAGGGCTGCATGTGGAGACTGATTATAATCTTGCGTGCCAGCGGCGCGCTAAGCCCCCGAGTTCCGTTGACTTTCGGGGGCGTGACGGCGACAGTTGAGCCATGCCGTCGGACGACCGTCTCGAGGAGCTCCGGCGCCGCAACCGTGCTGCCGAGCTCGGTGGCGGCGAGGAGCGGATCCGGCGCCAGCACAAGGCCGGCAAGAAGACGGCGCGCGAGCGGCTCGAGCTCCTGCTCGATCCCGGGTCCTTCCTCGAGCTCGACCGCTTCGTCGTCCACCAGACGCACGACTTCGGCATGGCCGAGCAGCGGATCCCGGGCGACGGCGTGGTCACCGGCTCCGGCCGCGTCCACGGCCGCCCCGTGTTCGTGTTCGCGCAGGACTTCACCGTCTTTGGCGGCTCGCTCTCGGAGGCCTACGCGCGGAAGATCTGCAAGATCATGGACCTCGCCATGAAGACGGGCGTGCCCGTGATCGGCCTGAACGATTCGGGCGGCGCGCGCATCCAGGAGGGCGTGGCGTCGCTGGGCGGCTACGCGGACATCTTCCTGCGCAACACGCTGGCCTCGGGCGTCGTCCCGCAGATCTCGGCGGTCATGGGCCCGTGCGCGGGGGGCGCGGTGTACTCGCCGGCCATCACGGACTTCGTCTTCATGGTGAAGAACACCTCCTACATGTTCGTGACGGGCCCCGACGTGATCAAGGCCGTCACTCACGAGAGCGTCTCGGCGGAAGACCTCGGCGGCGCGACGACCCACGGCACGACCTCCGGCGTCGCGCACTTCGCCGCCGACAGCGAAGAGGAGTGCCTGGCCCTCGTCCGCGAGCTCTTGACGTTCCTGCCCGCGAACAACCTCGAGGATCCGCCCGTGCGGGCCACCCAGGATCCCGTCGACCGGCGCGACGACGCGCTGCAGTCCATCGTGCCGGCGCAGCCGAACAAGCCGTACGACATGAAGGACATCGTGCGCACGGTGCTCGACGACCGGTACTTCTTCGAGGTGCAGGCCACGCACGCGCCGAACATCATCATCGGCTTCGGCCGGCTCGGCGGGCGGCCCGTGGGCATCGTGGCCAACCAGCCCGCGCACCTCGCGGGGTGCCTCGACATCGCGGCCTCCGTGAAGGCCGCGCGCTTCGTGCGCTTCTGCGACTGCTTCAACGTGCCCCTGGTGACCTTCGTCGACGTGCCGGGTTTCCTGCCGGGCACCGCGCAGGAGTTCGGCGGCATCATCAAGCACGGGGCCAAGCTGCTGTACGCCTACTGCGAGGCCACCGTGCCCAAGCTCACCGTCATCACGCGCAAGGCCTACGGCGGCGCCTACGACGTGATGTCGTCCAAGCACATCCGCGGCGACGCGAACTTCGCGTTCCCGACGGCGGAGATCGCGGTGATGGGCCCGGAGGGCGCCGTGAACATCCTGTACCGCCGCGAGCTCGACGCCGCCGCCGACGCGGCCGCCTTCCGGGAGACGCGCATCCGCGAGTACCGCGAGAAGTTCGCCAACCCGTACGTGGCGGCCGAGCGCGGCTACGTGGACGAGGTCGTGGAGCCGCGCGACACGCGCGCGCGCCTCTGCGCGGCGCTGGCCATCTTGAAGACCAAGCGCGACGCCAACCCGCCGCGCAAGCACGGCAACATCCCCTTATGACGAAGCCACGCCCGTCTCGTACAGGCCACCCACGGAGCGAGCCGGCCTCGCGGACCCCGCTACAATGACCGAGCGCCAGCCGGAGACCTCGTGGGGCGAGCCCGTCAAGCGCGTCTACGGGCCCGCCGACGTGCCCGCCGACGGAGCCAGGGAGACGCCGGGCGAGTTTCCGTACACGCGCGGCATCCATCCGAGCGGCTACCGCTCGCGGCTGTGGACGATGCGCCAGTACGCGGGCTTCGGCTCCGCCGTGGAGACGAACAAGCGCTATCGATTCCTGCTCGATCAAGGCCAGACGGGACTGTCGGTCGCCTTCGACCTGCCGACGCAGATGGGGCACGATCCCGACGCGCCGATCGCGCGCGGGGAAGTCGGCAAGGTCGGCGTTTCCATCGCATCGCTGGAGGACATGCAGGACCTGTTCGAGGGCATCCCCCTCGATCGCGTGTCCACCTCGATGACGATCAACGCCACGGCCTCGATCCTCCTGGCCCTCTACGTGGCGGTGGCCAAGCGGCAGGGCGTGAGCCCGGCGAAGCTGTCGGGCACGACGCAGAACGACATCCTCAAGGAGTACATCGCGCGCGGCACGTACATCTTCCCGCCCGGACCCTCGATGCGGCTCGTCACCGACGTCTTCGCGTACTGCCGCGAGACGGTGCCGCGCTGGAACACCATCTCGATCTCCGGCTATCACGTGCGCGAGGCGGGGTGCACGGCCGTCCAGGAGGTCGCCTTCACCCTCGCCAACGGCGTGGCCTACGTCGAGGCCGCCCGCGCGGCGGGCCTGGAGGTCGACGCCTTCGCGCCGCAGCTCTCGTTCTTCTTCAACGCCCACAACGACCTCATCGAGGAGGTCGCGAAGTTCCGGGCCGCGCGGCGGCTCTGGGCGCGCATCATGCGCGACCGCTTCGGCGCGCGCGACCCGCGCTCGCAGACGCTGCGCTTCCACGCCCAGACCGCGGGGAGCATGCTCACCGCGCAGCAGCCCGAGAACAACATCGTGCGCGTGACCGTGCAGGCCCTGGCCGCGGTGCTGGGCGGCTGCCAGTCGCTCCACACGAACTCGATGGACGAGGCGCTGGCCCTGCCCACCGAGCGCGCCGTGCGCATCGCGCTGCGCACGCAGCAGATCCTCGCCCACGAGTCCGGCGTGGCCGGCACCGTGGACCCGCTCGGCGGCTCGTACGCCGTCGAGCGGCTCACGCGCGACATCGAGGCGGGCGCCGAGGACTACATTCGCCGCATCGACGAGATGGGCGGCGCGGTGCAGGCCGTCCCGTTCATGCAGCGCGAGATCCAGGACGCCGCGTATCGCTGGCAGCGCGAGGTGGAGGACAAGGCCCGCATCGTCGTCGGCGTGAACGACTTCGTCACCGACGACGAGCCGCCCGCCGCGCTCTTCCAGGTGGACCCGGGCGTGAGCGAGGCGCTCGCCGAGCGCGTGGCGCGCGTGCGCAAGACCCGTGACGCGGGACGCGCGGCCCGCGCGCTCGACGCGCTGGAGACGGCCGCGCGCGGCCGCGCCAACCTCGTGCCGCTGATCGTCGACGCCGTGGAGCAGGCCGTCACGCTCGGCGAGATCTGCGAGCGGCTGCGCGCGGTGTTCGGCGTCCACCAGCCGTCGGTGACGTTCTGATGCGCCGCGCCCTCGCGGCCGGCGCGCTGCTCGTCGTGGCGGCGCTCCTGCCCGCGGGGCCCGCCGCGGCGGGCCTCGCCGACCGCATCGGCGTGACGTTCACGCTCATGGCCGACGAGTTCATCCAGGCCTTCCAGCCCGTGGAGGGCATCGTCGTCTCGCTCGAGGGCGACGAGATCTTCCTCGACATCGGCTCCGGCCGCGGCGGGCAGGTGGGCCAGGAGTACACGATCTTCCGCAAGGGCGCGCCGTTCCTGCATCCGCTCACGGGCCGGCCCCTCGGCCGCTACGAGGACCTGCTGGGCTGGGCCCAGATCCGGCGCGTGCAGCCGGAGTTCGCGGTGGCGACGTTCGTGCCCGCCCCCGACAAGGCCAGGCCGCAGCCGGAGGACGGCGCGCGCATCACGCGCGGGCGGATCAAGATCGCCGTCGCCCCCGTGCTCGACATGACGAGCGCCGGGGCCGACCTGCGGCGCGTGCCGTACCTGCTCGCCACCGTGCTGGAGCGCAGCAAGCGGTTCCAGGTGGTGGACCCGCTCGCGGTGAGCGACATGTTCGTGGCCGGCACCCTGCGCGTGGAGGAGATGCTCGCGCGGCCGGAGCGCGCCGTGCGCGCCGCCAAGAACCTCGACGTCGCGGGCTGGATCGTGCCCGTGCTCCTGGAGCGCCGCGGCCAGGTGGCGCTCGACGTGACCTACATCTCGGCCATCACCGGCCTGGCCCTCTTCTCGCGCCGCCTGCCGCTCCTGCCCAACAGCGCCGTGGAGGAGCAGCGGTTCCCCTGGGAGCCCCCCGTCGAGGACTGAGTCGATGTGCTATGCTCCTCGCCGGATGACAACGCGGTACCTCGCCTGGCTGCTCCTGGCCGCCGTCGCCCTGTCCGGTTGCTCCACGATGAAGATGATCCTCGGCGTTCGCGATCCCGGCGAGCCGTCGGTCATCATCAAGTCCGCCGAGACGCGCTGGCTCTTGATCAAGAACCCGCGCTTCGGCGACGTGGCGAGCGAGCCGGAGTACGTGTGGGTCGAGGAGGACAAGGTTCCCACCACGATCACCACGCTCCTGCGCGGCAAGTCGGCGATCATCGCGCCGCCCGAGATCGTCGCGAAGTACGGCACGCCGCCCGGCGGCGGCAAGATCAGCCCGCGCCAGGGGACGATGTATCAGACGGCGGAGCCGCCCCGGCCCGCGGCCGCGGCCGCCGCCGCCCCGCGCGGCAGCGCGGGTGCCGCCGCCGGTCCCGCCGGGCGCACGGCCTCCACGGCCCCCACGGCCATTCCCGTGCCGGCGCCGAAACCGCCCGAGCGCGGCTACGTCGTGTACGTGGACTCCGCGCGCATCGTCATCGACCTCACCAACATCGACGGCCTCCGAACCGGGAGCGTGCTGAGCCTGCGCCGTGACCGGATCCCGATCGTGCATCCCGTCACCGGCGAGTTGCTGGGCGAGCTCGACGAGGAGGTCGCGACGGCGCGCGTGACGGAGATCCGGGACCGCTTCTCGGTGGCCGAGGTGCAGAGCGTTGCTCCCGGCGCCCACGTGCAGGTGCGTGACCGCGTCGTTCTGAAGTAGCCGGCGTGTCGACGCCGACCGTGGAGCAGGTCCTCAAGGAGCGCGTGGCCGCCCTCGTCGGCGACGATCTCGCCGCCGTCGAGAGCGAGATCCGCCGCGAGATCGCCTCGCCGGTGGCCCTCATCCAGGAGATGGGCGGCTACATCGCGGGCGCGGGCGGCAAGCGTCTGCGTCCGATCTTGCTGCTGCTCGCCGCGCGGCTCGCCGGCTACCGCGGCCCGCGCGCGGTGCGCCTGGCCTGCGGCGTCGAGCTCCTGCACACCGCCACCCTGATCCACGACGACGTGGTGGACCAGGCGCCCCTGCGCCGCGGGCAGCCGTCCGCCAATGCGCAGTGGGGCGACGACGCCTCCGTCCTCGTGGGCGACCACCTCTACTCGAAGTCGTTCGCGCTGCTCGTGCGCGACGACGACCGCGCGGTCATGGAGACGCTGGCGCGCGCCACGGTGTCGATGACCGAGGCCGAGGTCTACCAGCTCCAGCTCAAGCGCAGCGGGCTCACCTCCGAGACCGACTACGTGCGGATCATCACGCAGAAGACGGCCTCGTTCATGTCGGCGTGCTGCCGGATCGGCGCGCTGCTCGGCGGAGTGCCCGTACCGAGGCTCGAGGCCCTGACCCGCTACGGGCTCGACATCGGCATCGCCTTCCAGATGTCCGACGACTCGCTCGACTTCGTGGCCGACGAGCGGCGGCTCGGCAAGGCCATCGCCGCCGACCTGCGCGAGGGCAAGCGCACCCTGCCGCTGATCGCCATGCTCGACCGCGTCGGCGAGACCGAGGCCGAGCGCGTGCGCGCGCTGTTGCGCCGGCGCGCGCTGGAGCCGAAGGAGATCGAGGACATCCGCCGCCTCGTGCTCGCGCACGACGGCGTGGACTACGCGCTGGAGCGCGCGCACGGCTACGCGCGCGACGCCAAGCGCGACCTCGAGGCGTTCCCGCCCTCCGAGGAGCGCGAGGTGCTGGCCCTCGTCGCCGACTTCGTGGTGGACCGCGATCGGTGACGTAGCGCCGATCGTCACGCTGACGACCGACTTCGGCACGCGCGATTCCTACGTCGCGGCCATGAAGGGCGTGATCCTGGCCATCGCGGGGGCCGCCCGCCTCGTGGACGTGACCCACGACGTGGCCGCGCACGACGTGACCGAAGCGGCGCTGGCCCTGGAGGCGGTGGTTCCGTTCTTTCCGTCCGGCGCGGTGCACCTGGCCGTCGTGGATCCGGGCGTCGGCACCGACCGCCGCGGCCTCGCCGTCGCCGCCGGCGACGCCTTCTTCGTCGGGCCCGACAACGGGATCTTCACACCGGTCCTCGAGGGCCCGGACTGGCGGGCCTTCGAGCTGACCGCGCCGAAGTATCGCCTGCCCGAGGTGAGCCGCACCTTCCACGGCCGCGACGTCTTCGCGCCGGCCGCGGCGCACCTGGCGCTCGGCCTGTCACCCGAGCGGCTGGGGCCGCGGGTCGACGATCCCGTGCGCCTGCACTGGCCGACGGTGCGCGAGGCGCACGGCGCCGTCGCGGGCACGGTCCTGCACGTGGACCGCTTCGGCAACCTCGTGACCTCGGTGCGGGCCGAGACGTTCGCCGCGTTCGGGCCCGTCACGGTCCGCATCGCCGGCCGCGCGCTCCCGTTCGTCGGGACCTATGGCGATCTGACGGAGGGGCAGGCGGGCGCGCTGGTGGGCGGCAGCGGGCGGCTGGAGATCGCGGTGCGCGAAGGCAGCGCGGCCGCGCGTCTGAAGGCGCGCCGCGGCACGCCGGTGGTCGTCAGTCGCCTTTCGGCGGTGCGGCGGGTGAGGCGGCGCTAGTGGTGGAGGCGGGCTTCGCGGGCTTCGTCTCCGCCTTGGACTCGGATTTGGACTCGGTCTTGGCCGGCTCGGTCTTCGGCGTCTCGGCCTTGGCGGCCTCTTTCGCCTTCTTGCGCGCCTCGGAGGGGTAGTCGGTGACGTACCACCCCTCGCCCTTGAGGATGAACGGCGCCGGAGAGAGCAGGCGCTTGACGTGGCCGCCGCACACCTCGCAGGTGGTCAGCGGGGCTTCGGTGATCCGCTGGCGCACCTCGAACAGGCGCTCGCATTTTTCACACTGGTATTCGTACGTTGGCACGGTATGAAAGGTATATGGGAGGGTCTAGGGTGTCAATGAACCGCACGTTTGGACTCGTCCTGCTGGCCGTCTGCGTGCTTTTGAGCGCCTGCGCCCGCAAGCCGACCGAGATGCAGCGGCTCCAGGCGCAGAACTCCTACGAGCGCGGCCTCGCCCAGATCCAGGACCGCCAGAACGCGCTGGCACTGTCCTCACTGCAGGAGGCCGTCAAGCTCGACCCGGGCGCGGCCGTCTATCGGGACACGCTGGGCATGGTCCTGCTCGATCTCGGCCGTGTGGAGCAGGCGCTCGGCGAGCTGCGCAAGGCCGCGGACCTCGAGCCCACCCGCGGGGACACTTACTTCCACCTCGGCACGGCGCTTGCCGAAGCCCGCCAGTGGGAGGACGCCGTGGCCGCCTACCGCAAGGCGATTTCGCTCCCCACGCTGACCGTGTCGGACTTCGCCCACCAGAACCTGGGCCTGGCCCTCTTCCACCTGGGCCGGTACCGGGAGGCCGAGGACGCCCTGCGCTTCGCCCTGAACATGGACCCCACCCTCCAGGCCGCCTACTACAACCTGGGGCTCGTCCTGACCGCCGAGAAGCGGCCGGACGAGGCCAGGGCCTTCTTCCGGCGCACCCGGGAGCTGGGGCCGGAGTCCCCCTTCGGACAGGCCGCCCGGGAGCGGCTCAAAGCCCTGGGGGAGGGAAGTTAGTTCTATACCAGAAAATGTAGTTTTTACTTGACCTTGACGCCGGATTCCCCTATAAACCTACCCGTTGCCCGAGGTCTGCTTCTGTTGTGGCTGTCGGCCTGGCGGCACACAAGGCAGTTCGTTGCTGCAGCTCACTCTCTTTGAGGAGGCAGTAATGAGGAGACTGTTGATTGTCGCAGTCGCCCTCGTGGCCGTTCTCGGGGTTCTGGCTCCGCCCGCCATGGCGCAGGCGCCCGCCCCGAAGGTCACGATCACAGGGCTCATCGACCAAGTCGGGACGTTCAACAAGAACATGTCCACGTACGACTCGAACTACAACCGCGCCACCGATGGCAACTCGTACGGCCGCACCCGCGGCCGGTTCGACATCATCGGGGAGCTCGGCAAGGCCAAGGCGGTCTTCGGCCTCGAGATCGACTCGTACTGGGGCCAGGTCGGCGGCGCCGACAACGCGCTTCAGGGTTGCGCCACCAACACGACGACCGGTGGTGTCACCTGTGCCACGCAGGGCTCGGGCTCCACGAGCGCGTTCGACCTGAACACGGACGCGTTGACCAGCGTCGAGGTCAAGTGGCTCTACACCGAGTTCCCGCTGCCGCTGTTCCCGCTCGACAGCACGGTGCGGCTGGGCGCCCAGCCGTTCGGCACGCTCGCGACGAACAAGCTCGCGGTGTATGCCAACGGTGACTTCCCGGGCGCCGCACTGACCGTGAACTTCGCGCCGGGCGCCAAGCTCAACCTGGCGTACGTCGCGGTCGAAGAGAATCTCACCGGAAAGCGGGACTTCTTCCCAATCGCCAGCGGGCCGACGCTAAGCCCGACCGGCCGATGCTCGGTCGCCGGTGACGCGACCTCGTCTTCCACGTCGGCGACGAACGCGGGTTGCTCGCCGCAGTCGCGCGGTGAGGACTGGGCGATCATCGCCAGCTTCGACTTCTCGCCGTTCAAGGGTCTCGACGTCAAGCCGATGTATTCGTACTTCCACGCGGTGGGCCTGACGAGCGGCTCTTCGCGTCAGGGCCGCGGTGGTGTCAACATCGCTGTGGGCGGTCCGTTCGCGCCGCTCAGCAGCGGCAGCAGCGCCTTCGGTGGCTTCGCCGGCGCGCCCGTCGCGGGCGACGGTGCCGGCACGGGCATCATCGAGGCCCGTCACACCCTCGGCGTCGACGCACGCTTCACGGCTGGGCCGTTCTCGCTCCAGCCCACCGTGCTGTACCAGTGGGGTGATCGGGATAATTACATCAACCTCGCGCAGTACGGGGCAGTCGGGACGAAGGCCAACGCCGACATCAGCGCCTGGCTGGTGGACGTTCGCGCGGGCTTCAACGTCGGTCCCCTGGCGCTCGGCGCCATGGTGATGTGGACCTCCGGCGATTCCGCGAAGAGCAACCCGTTCACCTCCATCGGCTACTTCCAGGCGCTCGACACGGACACGGGCTACGCCGCGGACTGGGGGACGCAGATCTTCTCCCTCGGCGTGGACTACTTCAACATCCTGTATGGCGCGGCCGCCGCGGCTGGTCTGAACCCCGGCGTGGCGATCGGCTATGACAAGTACGGCCGTCTGCAAGTCGGCGCGAAGGCCTCCTACGCCCTCACGCCGTCCTTCACGGTCGGTGCAGCGGCCACGGCCAACTGGACCGACAAGTCGGTCGACACGGACAGCGTGCTGGCAGCGAACGCCGGCCTTGTGCCGTCGATCGTCGATCGCCGGACGGGGGTCGGTGGCCGGCCGGACGGTGACTCCGACTACCTCGGCACGGAAATCAACCTCAGCGCGACGTACCGGTTCGCTCCGGGTCTCGCGCTGGATCTCGCCGGCGGCTATCTCTTCGCCGGCAACGCCCTCGCCCACCGCCACCTCGGGGCGGGCTACAGCCTCGCGGCGCCGCCGAACCGTAAGGACATCGGCGTCAGCGACGTGATGATCGGCACGGCTCGCGTGCGGTACCAGTTCTAGGCGAGTCGTCACGGTAACAGGACGGGCCCGGAGGGTGACCTCCGGGCCCGTTGTCTTTTGATATAGTGTCCGGGATGAAGCGACGGAGCCTTCAGGCACTCGTCGCGCCGGCAATCCTGACGGTGGCGATCCTCGGTGTCGTCTCTCTTCCCTGGGCCCAGACGCCGGGCCGCCAGATCCCCACCGCTTCTTCGGCGCCGCTCCAGGCCATCGTGAACCAGGTCGTGGCGCTCTTCCCGCGTGTCTCCGGTGACGTCGTCGAGGTCCAGGGCACCACGGTCACGCTCTCCGTTGGCAAGCGCGACGGCGTCGTCCCCGGCCTCGAGCTGACCCTCTTCCGCGAGGGCCGCGAGCTCAAGCACCCGAAGACCGGCGAGGTGCTTGGCAAGACCGAGAAGGCCCTGGGCAAGCTGCGGGTCGAAGAGGTGGCCGAGGCCTACGCGGTGGGCAAGGTCGCTCCGGGCACGGACGTGGCGCCGGGCGACGTCGCGCGCATCTCCGCTGGCAAGGCGCGGGTGACGGTGGTGCCCTTCGTGGTCGGCGTGCGCGAGAGCGTCGTCGAGGCCGGGGTGAGCGAGATCGTCGAAGGGCTGACCCGCAGCGGGCGCGTGCAGGTGGCCATGGGCGACCAGATCGGCGTGTGGGCCGGCCAGCAGGGGATCAAGCCCGAGGAGTTCCTCGAGGGCAAGGGCCTGGCCGACGGCGCCGGCCGCTTCCGCGCCGAGCACCTGCTCGCGCTCCACTTCAAGACGGTGGAGCGGAAGCCGTACGTCGAGGCGCGCTTCTTCACGCTCCCGTCAACGGCGGCCCTGGTGAGCTCCGCGACGTTCGTGCCGGCCTCGGTGCGGGCGGCGGCCCCGCGCGAGCGCTTCTCGTCGGGCGGCGACCGGCAGCCGCCGCAGCCCAAGCAGCGCTCGCTCCTGGCGCGGATCCTGGGCGGCGAGCTGGAGGCGGGCAGCTACTCCAGCGGCGAGAACTCGATCCCCCTGAAGGAGATCGGCCGCTTCGCGTTCCCCGTGCTCGCCATGGACGTCTCCGTCGCCCCCAAGGACCAGATCGCGCGCCTCGTCATGACCGACGGCGAGAAGATCTGGATGTATCGCGTGGTCGAGCGCGCGCTGGAGCCCGAGTGGACCTGGGACGAGCGCTTCACCACCCCGGGCAAGCTCGTGTCCGTGCAGCTCGCCGACCTCGACGGCGACGGCGCGCTCGAGGTCGTCGTCAACCGGTACCATCCGGATCCCCAGATCCTCCAGTCGTCGTTCATCCTTGGCACCAAGGACGGCAGGCCGGTCACGCTCGTGAAGGAGACCTCGGAGATCCTCTGGGCCGTGGACGCCGACGGCAGCGGCGTGAAGAAGACGCTCTGGGCGCAGGGGTTCAGCCACGAGACATTCTTCCGCAAGGGCCAGGCGCGGCGGGTCGCGCTCAAGGGCGGCAAGCTCGTGACCGAGGGGCCGGTGCGCGTGCCGGCCACGTTCCGCGCGACGGGCGCCAGCATGGCCAACATCGCGGGCAAGGGCACGCGCGCGCTCGTGTACGTGGACGAGTACCAGCGGCTGCGCATCACCGTCGACACCGAGGAGACTTGGCGCTCGTCGAGCCCGGTGGGGGGCGGCGCGTACCTCAAGATGGAGCTCCTCAAGTCGGGGACGACCTCGCGCAACACCCGCAGCGAGTTCTTCTACTTCGAGCCCGTGCCCGTCGCGGTGGACCTCGACGGCGACGGGATCGAGGAGGTCATCGTCCCCCAGAACCAGCTGGAGGGGCACCTCGGGATCGTATTCCGCGGGCCCGCGGGCTACCGGTTCCAGTCCGTGAACTCCGGCTTCGAGGGCACGATCACCGCGCTCGGCGCCATTCCCGGCGACACGCCGCCCACGCTGATCGCCGCCGTGGTCCGCTTCAACACCTTTCTGAAGGGCTCGGGCGAGACGCAGATCATCATGACCACCGGAGAGTAGCCGGCCCACTCCGTGCCCGTCCCGACCCGAGGCTCCCAGTGATCCAGCCCTACCGCGGCGTGACCCCCAAGGTGCCCGCGTCCGCCTTCGTGGCCGATACCGCGCGCGTCATCGGCGACGTGGAGCTGGGCGAGGACGCCAGCGTCTGGTTCGGCGCGGTGCTGCGCGGGGACGTCGGGTACATCCGCGTCGGGCGGGAGACGAACCTCCAGGACGGGACGATCGTTCACGTCAACACCGGCGGTACGCCCGTGCTCATCGGCGACGGCGTGACGATCGGCCACGCGGCGCGCCTGCACGGCTGCACGATCGCCTCGCACTGCCTGATCGGCATCGCGGCCGTCGTGCTCGACGGCGCGGAGATCGGCGAGCACTCACTGATCGCGGCCGGCTCGCTCGTGTCCCCCGGCACCAAGATCCCGCCGCGCAGCCTCGTCATGGGCACGCCCGCCCGGGTGCGCCGCGAGGTCAGCGCCGACGACCTCGACTTGATCCGCCTCTCGGCGGAGCGGTACGCCGCGCTGAAGCGCGACTACCTTCCGCCGCGCGGGTAGGCCCGTGGCCGGCCGTCCCCCCACCGCGCCGCCGCGCGGCATGCGCGACGTGCTCCCCGACGAGGTGGAGCTGCGCGACGCCGCCGTGAGCGAGATCGTCGCCGTGTACCGCGCCTACGGCTTCCGGCGGATCGAGACGCCCGCGCTCGAGAGCCTGCGCCTGCTCGCGGGCAGCGAGGGCGGCGACAACGAGAAGCTGATCTTCAAGGTGCTGAAGCGCGGCGAGGAGCTGGAGTCGGCGCGGAGCGCCGGCGCGGAGCTGGCCGACCTCGGCCTG
>DASYTM010000028.1:0-2724 GCA_036002345.1 Candidatus Methylomirabilota bacterium
CATCGGGATCTTCGGCATTCCGCAGCCGTTCTCGAGCCAGCTCCAGTACATGTGGCTCGCCATCCCGCTGCTCCTGCTCTCGATGGTGTTCGTCGCGCGCCTCGAGCGCACGCGGACGGGGCGGGCGCTGGTGGCGCTGCGAGAGGACGAGCTGGCCGCCGCCGCCATGGGGGTGGACCCCACGTACCACAAGGTCCTCGCGTTCACGGCGAGCGCGGTGCTGGCCGGCGTGGTCGGGGCCGTCAGCGCGCACTTCATCAACACGTGGAACACCCGGCAGGGGACGTTCGATACGAGCGTGAACCTCATGGCGTTCGTGCTGGTCGGCGGCTCGCGGACGTTCGTCGGTCCCGTCGTGGGCGGCCTCGTGCTGACCGCGCTGCCGGAAGCGCTGCGCGGCGTCGCCGACGTCGGCGGGCTGCCGCCGTGGTTCGCCCAGTTCCTGCGCGACGGCCGGCTCATCATCTTCGGCGTCCTCATCGCCATCGGCACCGTGTTCTTCCCTCACGGCCTCATCACGCCCGGGCTCCTCCGCCGGCTCGGTGGCCGGCGCCGGGCGCCCACCGCGTGAACGTCGCGGCCGCGGCGGCCCGCGACGGCGCGGCGGGATCCGCCACGGACTTGCTCGTGGTGGACGGCGTGACGTGCCGCTTCGGCGGTGTCATCGCCGTCAATGCCGTCTCGTTAGTGGTCGCGCGGGGCGAGCTGTTCGGCCTCATCGGACCCAACGGAGCCGGCAAGACCACACTGTTCAACATCCTGACCGGCCTCACGGCGCCGAGCGGCGGCCGCCTTCGATACCAGGGTGAGGACATCACCGGGCTGGCGCCTCACCGGGTGGCGGAGCGCGGGATCGCGAGGACGTTCCAGAACGTGCGCCTCTTCGGCGAGCTGGAAGCACTCGACAACGTGATGATCGCGCGCCACGTGCGGACACCGAGTGGGCTCGTGAGCGGCGTGCTCGGGCTGGGGGCCGCACGGCGGGAGGAGCGCGAGACCCGCGAGCGAGCGGCGGCGCTGCTCGCGCTGGTCGGCCTCGGCGACCGGGCCGAGGAGCGCGCCCGCAACTTCTCCTACGGCGACCAGCGGCGGCTGGAGATCGCCCGCGCGCTCGCGCTCGAGCCCGAGCTGCTCCTGCTCGACGAGCCGGCGGCGGGCATGAACGCGGGCGAGAAGCGCGCCCTGAGCGACCTGATCCGCAGCGTGCGTGCCCGCCTGGGCCTGACGATCCTGTTGATCGAGCACCACGTGCCGCTCGTCATGGACCTGTGCGACCGCATCGCCGTGCTCAACTTCGGCGAGCTCATCGCGCTGGGCGTGCCGGCGGAGGTGCAGAGGAATCCGGCGGTGATCGAGGCCTATCTGGGCGACGAGGCGTGAGCGCCGCCGCCTCGGGCGCGCCGCTGCTCGCCGTCGAGGATCTCTCGATCCGGTACGGCCGCGTGCAGGCCCTCGAACACGTGAGCCTCGAGGTGCACGCGGGCGAGGTCGTCACGTTGATCGGCGCGAACGGCGCGGGCAAGAGCACGGCCCTGCGCTCGATCTCGCGGATCGTCCCGATCCATCGCGGGCGCATCGCCTTCGACGCGCGTGACATCAGCGGCGCACGCCCGAGCGACGTGGTCCGCCTGGGCATCGCCCAGGTCCCCGAGGGCCGTCGCATGCTCGCGCGCCAGAGCGTGCTCGACAACCTTCTGCTCGGCGCCTACACGCGCCCGGACACCGCCGAGATCCAGGCCGACATCGAGCGCCAGTTCGCGCGTTTCCCGCGCCTCGCCGAGCGGCGCCGCCAGATGGCCGGTACGCTCAGCGGCGGCGAGCAGCAGATGCTGGCGATCGCGCGCGCGTTGATGAGCCGGCCCCGCCTCCTGCTGCTCGACGAACCCTCGCTGGGGCTGGCGCCGCTGATCGTGCGCGGCATCTTCGAGATCATCCGCGACCTGCACGTGGCCGGGGTCACCATCCTGCTCGTCGAGCAGAACGCCCGCCTCGCGCTCCAGATCGCGGACCGCGCGTACGTGCTGGAGGCGGGACGCCTGACGATCGCGGGGCGCGCGGCGGAGCTGCTGAACGACGAGCGGGTGAGGAAGGCCTATCTGGGGTAGCCGGTCCCCTGCCCGCGCGCCTTGCGAAACGCGCGCTCGAAGCCGGGCAGCGCGCGCACCACCGTGTCGCGCTCCACCGTGAGCGAGATCCGGATGTGGCCGGGCGCGCCGAAGCCGGAGCCGGGCACCGTGAGCACTCCCTCGTCGGCCAGCATACGGACGAAGGCCACGTCGTCCGCGATGGGCGTGCGCGGGAACACGTAGAAGGCGCCCTGCGGCTTCACGCACTGGTAGCCGATCTTGATCAGCCCCTCGTACATCAGGTCGCGCTTCTCGCGGTACGGCGCCACGTCGATCACCAGATCCCCCACCTCGGCCACCACCCACTGCCACAGCGCCGGCGCATTCACGAAGCCGAGCACCCGACTGGTGAACGTGCAGGCCTCGAAGAGCTCGGCCGCCTCGGGCATGCGCGGAGAGAAGGCCAGATAGCCGATGCGCTCCCCGGGAATGGCCAGCGACTTGGACCAGGACGTGGCGACGATCGAGCGGGTCACCAGCGGCGGCACCTGGGGCGGAACCACGTCGTCGAACACGAGCGCGCGGTAGGGCTCGTCGCTGATCAGCACGATGGGGCGAGCGGCGCGACCGAGCAGCGCCTCGATCTCGACGAACGTCG
>DASYTM010000029.1:0-39918 GCA_036002345.1 Candidatus Methylomirabilota bacterium
GCGTGCCCGCCGCGACCACCGCGAAGATTAGGAACGCCGCCGCTTGCTCGCCGGTCATGCGATGACCAAGGAGAGCACGCAGGCGCGCGTCGGTCTTGAACGATCGTGCGAGCGGCCGACCGACTGGATCGCCGGCACGGGACCGGTCGCCGGTGTCGAGCTGTTTCGCGCGCGGCTCGCGGGCCGGGCCTACGCGAAGCACCGCCACGACACGTACGCGATCGGCCTGACCGACTGCGGGGTCCAGGTGTTCGACTATCGGGGCGCGGCGCACGCCAGCACCGCCGGGCGCGTGGTCGTGCTTCATCCCGACGAAAGCCACGATGGGCGCGCGGGCACGGACGACGTCTTCGGCTACCGGATCGTCTACGTGCAGCCGTCCCGCATCGCGGAGGCGGTGCGGACACTGAGCGGGCGCGCCCGTCCGCTGCCGTTCGTGCGCGAGCCCGTGTCGGCCAACGCGCGCCTGGCGCGCGCCGTGCGCGACGCCTTTGCCGACGAGCTCACGCCGCTGACCGCGGACGACCTCGTCGTGGCGCTCGCCGAGGGCCTGCTGGAGGGCGCGCGCGACGTCGCGCACGCGCCGGCGCGCCGGATCGACGTGCCGGCCGTCGAGCGCGCGCGGCGCTTCCTGGACGCCGAGAAGACGCGGGTCGTGGAGTCGTCGGAGCTGGAGGCGATCACGGGGCTGACGCGCTACGCGCTCGCCCGCCAGTTCCGGGCGGCGCTCGGCACAAGCCCGTATCGCTATCTCCTGATGCGGCGCCTCGAGCTGGCGAAGCGCCGCATGCTCGACGGCCGCGCGCTGGCCGAGGTCGCGGGCGAGACGGGCTTCGCCGACCAGGCGCACTTCACGCGGGCGTTCACGTCGGCGTTCGGGCTGGCCCCGGGACGCTACCGCGCGCTGCGGCGGCCTTAGGTCGACTGCGACAGGAGCCGGCGGCTGCGGTCGGCGTCGGCGCGGGGCACGAGCAGCACGACCTCGCCCTGCGCGCCGACCGTGAACGGGTGCACCGAGTGGGTGATGCGCGAGCGCGCGACCACCGGAATCCCCTCGCTCTCGAAGAGGCCCTTCACCACGAGCGCCTCGCGGTGATCGCAGCGGTGGACCTCCACGAGGCCCGAGGAGCTGTCGGGCGCCGGACGCTTCGGGAACGGGATGACCTGGCCCATGGGCCCCGATCATAACCCGGCTCTGCCATAATTCAGCCCCGTGCCCGCCTTCGGCCTGCTGCTCGCCGCCGCCGGCGCCGCGGCCTTCGTGGTCGGCTTCCTCCGCACCTCGATCGGCGCCGGCGTCGGGCTCGTGCTGACCCCGACGCTGAGCCTCGTGCTGCCGCCCTCGGCCGTCCTCGCCCTCATCACCCCCATGATCAACCTCTCGGACCCGATGGCGCTCCGCTACTACTGGCGCCGGTGGGACGCGCGGCAGCTCCGGCTGCTGCTGCCGGCCTCCATCGCCGGCGTGGTGCTGGGGACATGGGCGCTCGCGCAGCTGTCGGACTTCTGGCTGGGGAAGGTGATCGGCGCCTTCGCGCTGGCCTTCGGCCTCTTGCAGCTCGCCCTCAGCCTGCGGGGCAGCGCGCTGTTCGGCGGCGGCGCGCCGCCCGTCGCGGGCCTCGTCGCCGGCGTTGTCTCCGGCGTGTCGTCGGTCGTCTCGCACTCGGGCGGCGTGATCCTCGGCCTCTACCTCGTGAGCCTCGGGCTCCCGACCGCGGTCGTCGTCGGCACCGGCACCGCGGTCGTGATCGTCGCCAACGTGTTCAAGTTTCTCGGCTACTGGCGCATCGGCTTCCTCACCCCCGAGATCCTGCTCGCGGCCGTGCTGTCGGCGCCGTGGCTCGCGCTCGGCGCGTGGGTCGGCTATCGCGTGAACCGCGTGCTGCCGCGGCGCGCCTTCGAGCTGGCCATCGTCGCCATCGCGCTCGCGGGCGGCGTGCGGCTCCTGCTGCGCTGAGCGAAACGAGCGTACAATCGGCCAACGGCAGGAGGTGGGTCGTGGACAAGTACGAATACTTCCGAGGCCTCCCCGAAGTCGGCATCGTCCCGCGCGCGCCGCACGCCGGGCCCCTCCTGCGCCACGTCTACGAGCAGGAGCACGGGCGCGGCGGCTTCTCGGGGAAGGTGACCCACACCTACCACCTCTATCCGCCCACGAACTGGCTGCCGGGCGAGACGCGCGTGCTCGACGCCTTCGCCCCCGCGTGGGAGTCGCCGCTGCGGCCGATCGGCGGCACGCACCACCTGCTGAACGTGGCGCCCGCGGAACCGGCGCGCGACGTGTATCGCGGGATGGCGCGCATCGTCGCCAACGACACGGCGGCCATGAACGTGACGGCGCCCGCGGCGCCCATGGACTACTTCTTCGAGCACCACGCGGCGACGATGGTCTACTTCGTCCACGCCGGGCAGGGGACGCTGGAGACGACGTTCGGGCCGATCGAGTACCGGAAGGGCGACTTCCTCGTCATCCCCAAGGGCATCGCGCATCGCTTCGAGCTGGGCGCGGGCCGCCACTACTACTGGATGTACGAGTCGTTCACGGCCGATCCGCAGAAGGCGGAGTCGCCGAGCACGGGCCGCTTCCTGCCCTACAGCGAGAGCGACTATCGCTACCCGCGGTCGCTCGACACGCGCAACGAGGCGGGCCGCTTCGAGATCGTGTCCAAGGTCGGCGCGGTCTACACGCGGCGCGTGCACCCGACGCACCCGTTCGACGTGGTGGGCTGGCGCGGCGACTATCTGCCGTATCGCTTCGCCGTGGAGGACGTGCGCCCGCTCGTGGCCGACCGCTCCCACGTGCCGCCGTCGGGCCACACGATCTTCGCGCTGCCCGGCTGCTACCTCTGCGTGTTCACGGTGCGCTCGGTCGAGAAGGACGGCATGTGGCTGCCCTTCTTCCATCGCAACCTCGACTATCTCGAGACGCTCGGCTATCACTTCGGCGAGTTCTTCAGCGGCGCCGGCGCCGTGGGCCCCGGCATGGTCACCCTGCACCCGGTGGGGCTGCCCCACGGCCCGAAGCCGCGCGCCATCGAGAAGTGGCTCGACGGCACGGTCGGGGCCATCCACAACGAGGTCGCGGTGATGGCCGACTTCGCGCTGCCCGCGCGCGTGTCGGACTTCGCGCTGGGGCTGAGCCGGCCCGACTACATGGATCTATGGTCGGGCTACACGACCGAGCCGCGCTTCACCTGGCGCGCCGACCGGCTCGACGAGGTGCGCCGCGCCGCCGAGCGCTCGACCGACGCGCGCGACACGCTGACGCCCCCGGACGGTGACTGAGGCGCGCGAGCAGGCCCTCGCGTTCGACCTGCGCGCGCTGCCCGACGCGTTCTACGACGACCCGTTCCCGACGTATCGCGCGCTGCGCGAGTGGGATCCCGTCCATCGCTGCCCCGACGGCTCGTACTTCCTGACCCGGTACGACGACGTGGTCGCGGTCTACCAGGATCACGCGCGCTTCTCGTCCGACAAGCGCGTGGAGTTCGCGCCGAAGTTCGGCGAGAGCGCGCTCTACGAGCACCACACCACGAGCGTCGTGTTCCGCGACCCGCCCGACCACACCCGCATCCGCCACCTCTTCGCGCCCGCCTTCACGCCGAAGGCGCTGGCCGCGCTGGAGCCGCGCATCCAGGGGCTCGTGGATCGGCTGCTCGACGAGGCCGCCGCGCGCGGCGGGATGGACGCCGTCGACGACTTCGCGGTCGCCATCCCCGTGCAGCTCATCGGCGACATGCTCGGCATTCCGCCCGCGGAGCGCGGGCCGCTGCGCGCCTGGTCCGTGGACATCCTCAGCGCGCTGGAGCCGGCGCCGGACGCGGCCCGGCTCGCGGCCGGCAACCGCGCGGTGGACGAGTTCAAGGCGTACCTGCGCCGGCTCATCGCGGATCGCCGCCGGCGGCCGAGCCAGGATCCCGGCGAGATCCTCAGCGCGCTCATCGCTGCCGAGGATCGCGGCGACCGGCTGACCGAGGGCGAATTGCTCCACCAGTGCATCTTCCTGTTGAACGCCGGGCACGAGACCACGACGAACCTGATCGGCAACGCCGTGCTCGAGCTCATCGAGCAGCCGGCGGCGATGGCGCGGCTGCACGCGGAGCCGGCGCTGACGGCGAGCGCGGTGGAAGAGTTTCTGCGCTACCAGAGCCCGAACCAGCTCGGCAACCGGCGCGTCCTCGCCGACACCGAGATCGGCGGCGTCGCCCTGCCCGCCGGCACGCTCGTCACGCTCGGCATCGGCGCCGCCAATCGCGATCCTGCGCAGTTCGCCGAGCCCGACCGGCTCGACCTCGGCCGCACGCCCAACCGCCACCTCGCGTTCATCACCGGCATCCACGCGTGCGCCGGCATGTGGCTGGCGCGCATGGAAGGCCGCGTGGCCATCGGCCGGCTCGCCGCGCGCTTCCCGGGCTTGCGCGCGGCCGGCCCCGCCGTGCGCGGCCGGCGCGCGCGCTTCCGCACGCTCGTCTCGCTGCCGGTGGCCTTCTGAGCGCGCGCGCCGCCGCCCTGCTGCTCGGCGCGCTGCTCGCGGCCGCGCCGGCCGCCGCGCAGGAGCCGACCGTCGCCGTCCAGGACGTCGCCGTCGCGCGCGACGGCGGGGGCGTCGTGGTCCGCGTCGCGACGTCGGGCCCGCCGCGCTGGCGCACGCAGGCCCTGGGCGATCCGTTTCGCATCGTGGTGGAGCTCGACGGCGCCACGTACCGGCTGCCGGAGGCGCCGGCCGCCGCGCTCGTCGCCCCGGTGCGCGAGATCCGCGGCAGCCAGCTCAAGAAGGGCGTCGCCCGCGTCGTCATCGTGCTGGAGGGCCGCGCCGACTACGCGATCGAGCCGGACGAGCGCGGCCTGCGCGTGGTGTTCTCGCGCGCGGTGGCGCCGCGGCCCCCCGCGGCGGTGCCGGCCGGCACGCGCGGCCTCGTGTACGGCATCGTGCTGCGCGACGACGCGAGCTTCGCCTACCTCTGGGATCCCGCCACGAAGCAGACGGCCGTCTACAAGGTCGGCGACGCGTTCGCGGGCGGCGTGGTGGAGGCCATCGAGGAGCGCCGCGTCGTGGTCCGCACGCCCGGCGGCGTGCTCGAGCTCAAGCTCGAAGGGCTGAAGCCCTAGACGTCCGCGGCCGCGAGCTTCAGCGCCGCGGCCTCCGTCTCGGCGTCGGCGGGGTGAAAGCACTCGATCCGGAGCTGGGCGAGCGTGACGTCTTGCGGGGTGGCGAGCGTCGTCAGCGTCGTGAAGAAATCGAGCGACAGGGCCCCCTTCCGGAGCCGCATGGTGAGGAGCGGCGGCGCGCCGTTCCCCAGCTCGGGCGCGTGCCAGCGCCGCGGCACGTCGGGATACGCCAGCAGCTCGTCGCGCAGGCGCCCGGCGGCGGGGTTGAGCGCGGCGTCGCGATGCACGCCCTGGATGAGCGCGCCGGCGAATTCCTCCCAGTTCACGATGAAGCGCCGCAGGCCGTCGGGGTGGAACGTCGCGTGCAGCGCGTTGCCCGCGTGCGCGCGGGTGAGCTTCGCGGGGCCGCGGAAGCGCCCGAAGATCCGGTCGGCGGCCGCGTTGCGCATGACGACGTTCCATAGCGAGTCGATGACGAGGGCGGGATAGGGCTCCTGCTGCCGCAGGATGAAGTGCAGCGCGCGGCGCACGTGGTCCAGCTCCGGCGCGCCGAGGTCGCGCTCGCCGTAACGCGGCGCATAGCCGGCGGCGAGCAGGAGCACGTTGCGCTCACCGAGCGGGACGTCGAGCACGGCGCCGAGCCGCTCGACCATGGCACGGCTCGGCTGCGCGCGTCCCGTCTCGAGGAAGCTCAGGTGGCGGATCGACGTCTCGGCCTCGGCGGCGAGGGCGACCTGGCTCATGCCGCGCGCCTGCCGCCACTGGCGGAGGAGCCGCCCGAACCCCGGAGGGCCGTTGACGCCCATCGCGCCCCGAGTCTACAGGAGCGCCGGTGGACCGGCGTTTACCTCCCAGGTCAATGACGCGGCAGGGAATTGCGCGCCGGCGCGCGCCGGGCGATGCTCGGCGCCATCGAGAGAGGAGGCCGCATGTCTGACGTCGACACGCTGACCGAGCTCAACCGCGAGTACATCCGCTCCGTGCAGGAGAGCGACGTTCGCCGCTTCGAGGAGATCCTGGCGGACGACTTCCTGTGCAGCAACCCCGACGGCTCGCTCATCGATCGCAAGGCGTTCCTGAAGCAGACCGCGCAGCCGGTGAAGATCTCGGGGCTCGCCGCGCACGACGTGAACGTGCGGCTCATGGGCGACTTCGCGATCATTCACGCGCGCACCGCGTACACGCTGCCCGACGGCCGCCCGGGCGGCGGGCGCTACACCGACGTCTGGGCGCGCCGGGGCGGCCGCTGGGTGTGTGTGTCAGCCCACGTGACTCGACTCTAGAGGTCGCGGGCGGCGGGAAGGCCGGGGAGTGAGGTCGCGGCGCGGACGCCGCGGGCGATCGCGCGCGCGACGGCGTCGGCGGCGGCCAGGCCGAGCCGCGTGAGGTCGGCGGCCACGTCGCCGACCGAGAGCGCGAAGAGCGCGTCGCCATCGAACGCGGTGTGCGGCGGCGACAGCGCCCGCGCGAACCCGACCAGTCCCAGGGCGGCGAGCTTCGCGCACTCCGGCTTCGACAGCCGCGCGTTCGTGGCCACGACGCCGACCGTCGTGTGCCCCGTTCCCGCGAAACGGCCGAGCGCGCCGCCTTCGCGCAGCGCGCGGGCCGTGTCCACGAGGCGCCGGCCGTCGGGGGCGTCGCGCGTGCCCGCGATCAGCGCGCCCGTCGCGGGATCGCGCACGTCGCCGACGGCGTTGACGACGACCAGCGCGCCGACGATGGCCTCGTCCACGCGCGCGCTCGCCGTGCCGAGCCCGCCGCGCATCGCGTGCGGAATGCCGAGGAGCTTGCCGACCGAGACGCCGGTGCCCGCGCCCACGTTGCCCTCCGCCACCGGACCGGGCGCCGCGGCCGCCGCCGCCGCGTAGCCCATCTCCCGCGTCGGCCGCGCCTTCGGGTCGCCGACGTTCAGGTCGAACACGAACGCGCCCGGCACGTGCGGCACCACGTGTGGGCCGGCCGCGAAGCCCACGCCGTGCTCCTCCAGCCAGCGCATCACGCCCCACACCGCCTCGCCCCCGAAGCGGCTGCCGCCCCCGAGCACGATGCCGTTCACGGTGGGCACGAGGTGGCGCGCATCGAGATAGTCGAGGCCGAGGACGTCGTTGGCGCCGCCGCGCAGCTCCACGCCGGCGACGCCGGGACGCTCGCACAGCACGGCGGTGACGCCGGTGAGGCCGGCCGCGTCGGCGGCGTGGCCGACGCGCACGCCGGGCACGTCGGTGATCAGGGCTTGCGGCTCACGTCGGCGGCTTTCAGCCGCCCGGCGGCCACCTCGCCGGCGATTTCGAGCGAGCGGCGCGCGAGCCCCGTCGCGAACGGCTGGCGCGCGGCGTCCCGCGTCTCGTCGGCGAGCGCGGCGGCGGCGGCGCGCGCGATGGCCGCGGGCTCCGGCCGGCCGGTGGCGTCGAAGACGAAGCCCATCTCGTCGAGCCGGCGGGCCCAGCGCCGGCGCACGGCGGGGACCAGCTCGCGCTCGACGATGGCGGAGACGATCGCCTGCTCGCGCTCGGCCTTGATCTGGTCGGAGACCACCAGCCGGCTCTCGCGCGCCTCGAGCACCGCCAGCGCGTCGGACTGCACGGACTCCGGCTCGAGAAACCACGACGCGAGCTCCGGCAGCGCAAGCAACTCACCGGCCCGCTCGAAATCGCCGGCCACACCCTCGGCGCGCGCGGTCGTGGGCGGCGCGCTTTCGAACAGGGGCTGCCATCGCGCGAACGCCGTCGGCGGCGAAGTGCCGAGCTCGGCGTGAAGCGCCAGCGCTTCGGCGACGGCGGCGACGGCGCGCGCGGGCTCGACCTCGATCCACGGGAGCTTCTGCGAGGCGCGGAGCGACTTCAGCTCCTCCTCCAGACGTCGCTTGGTGATCTCGCCGCCCGCGACGTCGAGGATGCCCACCGTGTCGTTCACGATGAGGGAGGCGAGCGCGTTGCCGCCGAAGCCGCCCTCGAAGAGCACCCACACCGCGCGCGAGCCCGTGCCGTCGATGCCGGACATCCACGCGCGGACCGCGCGCTCGGCTCGGCGCTCCACCACGGGGCGGCGCGCGGGCTTCGCGGCCGCGGCCACGCCCTGCTGCGCGAGCCGGTAGAGCGCCCGCTTGGCGGCGCGGCGCAGGCCACGGGCGGCCTCGTCCTCGGCCAGCGCCGTGAGCACGGGGAGGGCGCCGGCGCCGTGGGCGGCCGCGAACTCGCGCAGCGCCGTGTCCAGCGCGGCTTCCCCGGCGGCGGCCAGCGTCTGGCGCGCGGCGGCGTCGAGCCGGGCCGGCTCCGCCCGCGCCGCCTCGAGGACGGCGCGGCAGGCCGCGGAGTCCGTCATGCCAGGAAGGGCAGCGAGGGGCCGGCGGTGAAGTGGACGCGCCGCGTGTAGTCCAGAGCGCGCGCGTAGCCTTCGAAGCAATCGGCGAGCCGGCCGAAGAGCGGGCCGCCGGCGGGACGCAGGGGCCGCGCGCTCGCGCGGTCGTGCTCGGACACGAAGCGATAGGCGCGCGTGCCTTGCATCACGTAATAGCCCGACGACGCCATGCGCTCCACGCGCTCCCGGAACACGCCGAGCATGAAGAGCGTGTAGTCGCCGATGTGGCGCCGCACCGTGACCTCGCGCTCGGGCGCGAACGAGGCGTCCTGCCAGAGGGCCTGGGTCTCGAGGAGGAGATCGACGACGGTCTCGAGGCGCTGGCCGGTGATGCCGCGGGGGAAGAGCTGCTCGGTGCGCGCGAAGCGGGTGAGGAGGTCGGCGAGGTAGCCGGCGGCCGCCTCGTCATGGAGCGCCAGATCGCGGAAGCTCGATCGCACCGCGCGTTCGAAGAAAGCGCGAAGCTCCACGAGCGCATCATAACAGACTTCGGATAGAATTCGCCCGTGGCGGACGGCCCGCGCCCGAAGTTTCCCTGGTTTCTCGTGGTGGCCAGCGCGCTCCTCGCCGTGCTGCTCGCGTACACGCTGTTCGCCGGCTACCTGCCCGCCAAGCAGCGGATCACCAAGCTCGAGCGCGAGCTGAAGGACCTCTACGCGCGCGAGGCGGAGCTGCAGACGAGGCTGGCCCAGGGCGAGCAGCGTCACGCCCTGCGCGAGCGCCAGCTCTCGGCGGCCACCTCCGAGCGCGACGCCCTCGCCAAGCGCCTCGACGAGCTCGAGCGCGAGCTGGCCGCCGCGCGCGGCAAGCGCCCCCGCTAGCTGCTCTCCAGCGGCGGCCCGGAGGTGTATCTGCTCGGGACTTCCGCGAGGCGCGTGGACCGCGTATGAACGCGGGTTGGTGTCTCCACGCGTGCGCCCGCGGTCATATACTCAACGTGGAGATCCGACATGGCGCTTGAGGTCGAACGCCCGCGACGGTTCACCGCCGAAGAGTTCGAGCGGATGGTGGAGGCGGCCGTTTTCCCCGAGGACGAGCGCCTGGAGCTGATCGAGGGCGAGATCATCCAGATGGCCCCGATCGGTCATCGTCACGCCGCGTGTCTCGCCAACCTGAACGAACAGTTCGTGCGTGGTCTGAGCGGCCGGGCCCTCGTCTGGGTCACGGGACCGGCGCGGCTCGCCATCGATTCTGTTCCGGAGCCCGATCTGGCGCTCCTCCGGCGGCGTTCCTATCGGAGCGGATCGCCGCGGCCCGACGACGTCCACTTGATCGTCGAGGTGGCGGAAAGCTCGCTGCGCTACGATCGGACGCGGAAGCTTCGCCTGTACGCGCGCGCGGAGATCTTGGAGTACTGGATCGTCGGCGTCGACGGCGAATGGATCGAAGTCTGCCGCTCGCCCGAGGCCGACGGCTTCCGCGAACGATCCCGCGCCGTGCGCGGGGAGACGATCGCCCCGCTCGCGTTCGCGGACGTCCGGATCAGCGTCGACGACGTCTTCGCCTGACCTTCAGCGCGCGTTCGAGAGCACGAGCGTGCCCGCCGCGGAGAGCATTCCGCCCATTCCGTTGACCAGCGACGTCGTGAGCTTCGGCACCTGGCGCGCGCCGCCCTCGCCGCGGAGCTGGCGCACGGACTCGATGATCGGGAAGATCCCGTACATCCCCGTGTGCGTGTAGGAGAGACCGCCGCCGTTGGTGTTGATCGGCAGCGAGCCGCCCGGTGTCGCGCGGCCCTCCTCGAAGAAGCCGACACCCTCGCCGCGCTTGGCGACCCCGAGCGACTCCAGCATGATCGGCGGCCCCGACGTGAACGCGTCGTAGAGCATGATGTGCTGGAAGTCCGCCGGCCCCACGCCGGCCATGCGGAAGGCCTTGTCGCCGGAGATGCGCGTGGCCTCGCTGAAGGTGAGGTCCTTCATCTGCGTGAGGCTCACGTGCTCGGTGCCCTCGCCGAGGCCGCGGACCCAGACCGGCTTCTTCGCGGTGTCCTTCGCGCGATCGGCGCGCGTGAGCACGACGGCGCCGCCCGCGTCGGTGACGAGGCAGATGTTGAGCACGGTGAACGGGTAGACGACGGGCCGCGCCTTGAGGACGTCCTGCACGGTGATCGGCTCGCGCCGCAGGGCCTTGGGGTTGAGGGCCGCCCACTTGCGCGTGGAGACGGCCACCTGCGCCCACTGCTCCAGCGTGGTGCCGTAGCGGTGCATGTGGCGCGTGGTGATCAGGCCGAACATCGTCGGCGCGGGGCCGAAGCCGTACGGGGCCTCGTACTGCCCGGGGATGGCCGTGTCGCGCCGCGGGCTCACGCCGACCTGCGAGCGGCCCGACTCGCCGTGCGAGATCACCGCCACGTCGCAGAGCCCGTGGTGGAGCGCGGCCACCGCGTGGCCGACCATGATGATGAACGAGCAGCCGCCGACCGTCGTGCCGTCGACGTACCGCGGAGTGATGCCGAGCGCCTCGCCGATGGTGGCCGGCGAGTGCTGGCCCGCGGTGAAGACGCCGTCGACGTCGGAGACCTTCAGCCCGGCGTCGCGCACGGCGTTGGTGACGGCTTCCACGTGGAGCGAGAGCTGGCTCTTGTGGGGCAGCGTCCCCATCTCGTCCGACTCGTCCACGCCGACGATGCAGGCCACGTTGGAGAGATCGCGAATGTTGGCCATGGCGCTCACCGCCCCGCCGGCTGGAACAGCGGCAGCGTGACCTCGTCGGTGAGCTTCGTGAACACGACCTCCACCGGGATGTCGCACCGGAGCGTCTTCGGATCGGGCTCGACGCCGATCAGGTTCGAGAGCATCCGCGGCCCCTCCGCGAGCTCGACGAGCGCCAGCACGTACGGCGCCGGGACCTTGAACGCCTTGTTGAACGACTGGTAGCCGATCTCGAACGCGTGAAGCGTGCCGCGCCCGCTCGCCTGCATCCATCCGATCTCTCGCGCGTGGCACTTCGGGCACGCGACGCGCGGATACCAGAAGATGTGGCCGCACGCGCCGCACTTGGGCAGCATCAGCTTGCCCGCCCGCAGGCCGTCCCAGTACGGCTTGGCCTCGGGCGTCATCGGATTGGGCAACGGGCGATCGATCTCCATGGCGCTCCTCTGTGCTGGTAGGATCTCGGCGGCACAGTATAGCGGCCAGGAGGCGCTCATGCGCATGCTGAGACGGGTACTCGTCGTCGTCGCGCTCGTTACCCTCGTCGCCGGCGACGTCGCGGCCCAGGGTCCGATCAAGATCGGGTTCATCTCGCCGCTGTCGGGCGCCATCGCCGCCGCGGGCAAGGACATGTACAGCGGGTGCGAGCTCTACTGGCAGGAGACGGGCTGGCAGGCGGGCGGGCGCAAGCTCGAGGTGATCCTGGAGGACAACGAGGGCCTGCCGGCCACCGCGCTGACCAAGGCGCGCAAGCTCGTCGAGAACGACAAGGTCCACATGCTCGCGGGCATCATCCTGTCCAACGTCGCCTACGCCCTCGTGCCCTACGTGGAATCACAGGGGATCCCGACGATCTACCCGATCAACTCCGCGGACGACCTCACCCAGCGCAAGCGTCCCAAGTGGCTCATCCGCACCGGCTTCTCCGCGGGCGGCAACCTGCACCCGTTCGGCGAGTACGCGGCGAAGACGCTCGGCTACAAGAAGATCGCCATGGTCGGCCTCGATTACGCCTTCGGCTGGGAGACCGTGGGCGGCTTCCACAAGTCGTTCGAGGACAACGGCGGGCAGGTGATCCAGAAGATCTGGGTGCCGCTCAACGTCCAGGACTACGCGCCGTACATCGGGCAGATCAAGAAGGACGCCGACGCCGTGTTCGTCAACGGACTCGGGCGCTGGACGCTGCTCTTCGCCAAGCAGTGGGCCGAGAGCGGGCTCAAGGGCAAGATCCCGCTCATCGCCAACGGCACCTACTCCGACGAGCACGTCCTGCCGCAGCTCGGCGACGAGTCGCTCGGCGTCATCAGCGCGCATCACTACTCGGCCGCGCTCGAGACGCCGGCGAACCAGAAGTTTCGCGCCGCATACGAGAAGGCGTACTCGCGCACGCCGGGCTTCTACGGCGAGAACTGCTACACGGCCGCGCGCGTCGTGAGCGAGGCGCTCAAGGCCGTGGGCGGCAAGATCGAGGACCGCGCGGCATTCATGGCCGCCCTCCGCGCCGTCAAGATCGGCGACGCGCCGCGCGGGCCGGTGGAGATGGACGCCTACGGCAACCCGACGCAGAACATCTACGTCCGCAAGATCGAGCGCGTGGGCGGCAAGCTGCAGAACACCGTGATCCACACCTATCCGCGGGTGAGCCAGTTCTGGAAGTACAACCCCGAGGAGTTTCTGAAGCAGCCCGTCTACTCGCGCGAGGTCCCGCCCTGCAAACATTGCTGATGGCCTGAGCGCGATGAGGCCGTTCCGGTTTGGCGTCAACGTGCGGACGGCCGCCTCGCACGCGGAGTGGTCGGAGAAGGCCCGCAAGGTCGAAGCCCTCGGCTACTCCGTGCTCCTCGTGCCCGATCACCTCGCGGACCTGCTCGCGCCGTTTCCCGCGCTGACCGCGGCGGCCGCGGCCACGACACGGCTGCGCGTCGGCACCGCCGTGCTCAACAACGACTTCCGCCATCCCGTGTTGCTCGCGCGGGAGGCGGCGTCGCTCGACGTGCTGAGCGATGGCCGGCTCGAGCTCGGCATGGGCGCCGGTCACATGCGCTCCGAGTACGAGCAGGCGGGGCTGCCGTTCGATGCCGGCGCCACCCGCGTCGAGCGGCTGGCCGAGTCCGTCGGCATCGTCAAGCGCTTGCTCGAGGGCGAGCGCGTGACGTTCGCGGGCGCCCATTACCGCGTCACCGATCACACGATCCAGCCGCGCCCGATCCAGCGACCGTGCCCGCCCATCTTCATCGGCGGCAACGCACCGCGGCTGCTCACGGTGGCGGCGCGGGAGGCCGACATCGTGGGCCTGACGGGCATCGCGTTCCGGCGCGGCGGCACCGAGCCGGACGTCTCGGACTTCCGGGCGGCCGTCGTCGACGAGCGCGTGAAGCTCGTGCGCGAGACGGCGGGCGCGCGCGAGATCGAGCTGAACGCGCTGGTGCAGCGCGTGATCGTCACCGACGATCGCCACAAGGCCGCCCGCGAGCTGGCGACAGGCCGCTGGGGACGGCTCACGCCCGACGACGTGCTGGCCAGCCCCTACGCGCTCGTGGGAACGGTGGACGAGATCGTCGAGGATCTCCGCGCGCGCCGCGAGCGCTGGGGCATCTCGTACGTGATGACGCACGAGCCGTTCATGGACGCGCTCGCGCCTGTCGTCGCCCGGCTCGCCGGCCGCTGACGCCCTAGCCCTTCGGCAGCCCCAGCACGCGCTCGCCGATGATGTTGCGCTGGATCTCGCTGGTGCCGGCGGAGATCGTGTACTGCCGCGCGGCCACGACGCGATTGAACCAGCGCGGCGCGTCGGGGACGAGCTCGCTGCCCCGGTTCACGAGCGCGTGCATGCCGAGCAATTCGCCCGCGGCTTCCGAGATGCGCACCCCGATCTCGGTGCCGGTCAACTTCAAGATCGAGCCCTCGGGCCCCGGCGCCTCACCGCGGATCTGCCGGGTCAGCGCGCGGTAGCGTGTGTAGCGCATCGCCTCGCAGTCGATCAGGAGCTGCGACAGGCGCTGGCGGATGCGCGGGTCGTCCCACGCCGTGCGGTCCTCGACGGCCAGCCGCCGCGCCACGGCGATGAGGTCTCGCACCTGGCCGACGGGGTTGCGCGCGCCCGAGGAGTGGCGCTCGTACATCAGGGTCGTCGTCGAGACCTTCCAGCCCGCGTGCAGCGGCCCCAGCAGCTGGGTCTTCGGCACGCGCACATCGGTGAAGAAGACCTCGTTGAAATGGTGATGCCCGGTCGCCAGCACGAGCGGCCGCACGCTCACGCCCGGCGATTTCATGTCGACGAGCAAGCACGAGATGCCGTTGTGCTTGGGGACGTTGGGATCGCTGCGCACGAGCAGGATGATCGAGTCCGCGTACTGCGCGCCGGAGGTCCACACCTTCTGGCCGTTGACGAGGAAGTGGTCGCCCTTGTCCTCGGCGCGGGTGGAAAGGCTGGCGAGGTCGGAGCCCGCGCCGGGCTCGGAGAAGCCCTGGGCCCAGATCTCCTCCGCGTTCAGGATGCGCGGCAGGTACTGCGCCTTCTGCGCGTCGGTGCCCCAGTGGATGATGGTCGGGCCCACCAGGTTGAGGCCCATGCCGGGCAGCACGGGCGCGTGGGCGGCCGAGTACTCCTCGTCCCAGATCACGCGCTCGACGATCGAGGCGCCGCGCCCGCCGTACTCCTTCGGCCACGCGATCCCGACCCAGCCGGCCTTGTGCATGGCCTTCTGCCACGCCACGCGGCGCTCGAACATCTCGCGCGTGGAGGCGACGCGATCGTCGACGGGATCGTCGACCCGGAGATCGCGCGGCAGGTTCGCGGCGAGCCAGCCGCGGAATTCGTTCTGGAACGCTTTCTGCTCGGGCGAGTACTCGAAATCCATGGTCGCCTCTACGTGTTGGGGGAGGGCGGCAGATTGCTGAGCCCGGCGAGCACGTCGAAGAGGGCGCCGAAGTCGCGCTCGCCCAGCCCGAGGCCGCGGGCCATCGTCAGCCACTGCTGGGTCAGCGCCGTCGTGGGCAGCGTCACGCCGGTGGCGTGCGCCTGGTCGAGGGCCAGCTGCATGTCCTTCTGGATCATGCCGAGGTTGAACCACGCCTCGCGCGGCATCTTGCCGAGCACGTAGGGCCCGCGGTATTTCACCATCGGCGAGGCGATCACCGACTTCAGCAGGGCCTCCACGGCCGTCTCCCGCGCGATGCCGGCCTTCTCGGCGAGCAGCACGGCCTCGCTGAAGGCGAGCATCTGCACGGCGAGGCCGAGGTTGGTGGCGATCTTCATCGTCTTGGCCAGGCCGAGGGGGCCCACGTGCGTGATCCCGCCCGGCGCCATGGCGGACAGATAGGGCCGCACCCGCTCGAGCGCCTCGCGCTCGCCGCCGACGGCGATCGAGGCCGCCCCCTGCTCCACGGTGATCGTGCTGCCGGAGATCGGCGTGTCGAGCATGGCCGCCCCGCGCGCGGCGACCAGCGCGCCGAGCTCGCGCGTGATGGCCGGGCTCACCGTGCTCATCTCCGCCCACACCACCCCGCGCCCGAGCCCGGCGATGATCCCGTCGTCCCCGAGCGCGATCGCGCGCAGCGCGGCGTCGTCGGTGACCATGCTGAACACGGCGGCCGCGCCCTCGGCGGCGGCCCGCGGCGTGGCGGCGAGCTTCAGGCCGGCCGCCTCGAGCGCGCGCGCCCTGTCGGGCGTGCGGTTGTAGCCGGTGACGGGATGCCGGGCCTCCAGCAGTCGCCGCGCGAGCCTGCTGCCCATCGCCCCCAGCCCGATGAACGCGACCCGGGTCATCTAGTCGTCAGCAACAGCGATGGCGCTGATCTCGATCTTGCAGCGCGGGTGCGTCGCGAGCCGCGAGACCTCCACGGTCGTCGTGGTCGGCAGGTGGCCCTGGAGGTATTCGGCCCAGACGCGATTGAGATCGTCCTGCTCGCTGACGTCGGTGAGAAAGCGGGTCGTCGACACCAGATCGCGCATGCCGCAGCCGGCGGCCTCGAGCGTCTTCTTCAGATTCTCCATCGTCAGCACGGCCTGCTCGCGCATCGTCGGCGGCAGGTCGAACTCCTCGTCGCGGTGCGGGTGGCTGTGGTACACGGCGGCCGCCGTCACGCCGGAGAGGAACACCAGGCGGCCGCGCTTCACCACGATCCCCGGCGCGTACGGCATGTGGACGTCGGTGCGGCGGTCGGCGTGGTGGACGATCCCAACGTCCTTGGCCATCAGCCCTCCAGGAGCTTCAGCAGCCGCTCGTTGACCTCGCGCGTGCCCACGGTGATGCGCAGGTGGCCGGGAAAGCCCACGGCGGCCCCGTCGCGGACGAGGATCCCTCCCCGGAGCAGCCGGTCGCGCGCGGCGGCAGGGTCCGTGACACGCACGAGCATGAAGTTGGCCTGGGAAGGCGCGAACGTGAAGCCGCGCCGCTCGAAGGCCGCCGACAGGTAGGCGCGCTCCTCCAGCACGAACTTGCGCGTGCGGGCGGCGTGCTCGGGGTCCTCCAGCGAGGCGAGGGCGGCCACCTGGCCCAGGCGGTTCACGTTGTAGGGCGCGCGCACGCGGTTCAGCCGGTCGATCGTCTCGAGCGAGCCGATGGCGTAGCCGACGCGCAGCCCCGCGAGCCCGGCGATCTTCGAGAACGTGCGCAGCACGAGCAGCCGCGGGTGGCGCGCGAGCAGGGACACGCCGTCGGGGTACTCGGGATCGTCCACGAAGTCGCGGTACGCCTCGTCGAGCACGATGAGGGGCGGATCGTCGCCGAGCGCGTCGAGAAAGCCCAGCAGGGCGCGCCGCCGGATGATCGTCGTGGCCGGATTGTGGGGCGAGCAGAGGAACACGGCCTTCGTCCGGGCCGTGACGCGCCGCTGGATGTCGTCCAGGTCCGTCTCGTAGCCCGCGAGCGGGCTCGCCACGATGCGGGCGCCCGCGATGTTGGCACCGGTGGCGTAGGGCTCGAACGACGGCTGGGGCATCACGACCTCGTCGCCGGGGTCGAAGGCGGCCAGGGCGATGAGCGTGATCAGCTCGTCGGCGCCGTTGCCGACCACGATCTGCGCCGGCGAGATGCCGAGCTCGCGCCCGACCGCGTCGCGGAGGGCGCTGCTGCCGCCGTCGGGGTAGAGGTGCACGTGGGAGGCCTCGCGGCGGATCGCCTCCACCACGCGCGGCGACGGCCCGAGGAGGTTTTCGTTCGCGGACAGGCGCACCAGCTCCGCCAGCCCGAGCTCGGCGACGAGCATCTCGAGGGGCTTGCCCGCCTCGTAGGGCGTGACGGATTCCACCGCGGGCCGCCAGATCTTCCGCACGGGGCGTATTGTAGCGCGCCGGTCACGCGCGTAGGTCGCGGGCGGCCGCGTGCGCCGAATTGTATCGTGTGGGGCTAACCCCGCGTCCGTTTTGACATTAATCGCCGTGCGCTGGTACGCTTCGCGTCGTCATGCCGCTCGAGCTCTATCGCCGGGCCCGGCGCGCCGAGGCCGGGACCGACCGTGCCGAGGACCGGCGGCGGCGCCGGCTGGATTTTTTCCGCGCCGCCCTCAGCGACGGGCTGAACGCGTTCAAGCAGCGCCACGCCGAGGGCGCCTCGGGCGAGGACTCCGTGCGGGCGCACGCGCGCTTCATGGACCAGGTCGTGGCGTCGCTGGCCCGCCTGGTCGGCGCCGACGCGGTGGCGGCGGGCCTGCCGCCCACGCCCTTCGTGGTGGTGGCGCTCGGGGGCTACGGGCGCGGCGAGCTCCATCCCTCCAGCGATATCGACCTGATGATCGTCTACGACGGCGAGCTGACCCCGTCCGTGCAGCGCGTGATGCAGGAGATGCTCTACACGCTCTGGGACCTCGGGCTCCAGGTCGGGCACAGCCTGCGCTCGCTCGAGGATTGCGTGGCCATGGCCCGCACGGACTTCCCGAGCCGCACCTCCATGCAGGAGGCGCGCTTCGTGGCCGGCGACCGGAGGCTCTTCACGCGCTTCGGCCGCATGCTCCGCGACAACGTCTACCGTCACGACTTCGAGCAGTTCCTCGCCACCACCCTCGCGGAGCGCGACCAGCGTTACCGCAAGCACGGCGCCTCGCCCTACATCGGCGAGCCGAACATCAAGGAGTCGGCGGGCGGGCTGCGCGACATGCACACGGCCATGTGGCTGGGGGCGGCCAAGTTCGGCGCGCGCACGCTGCGGGAGCTGGTGGACAAGCGCCTCATCACCGCGCACGAGCAGGAGGCGGCCGACCGCGCGCTGACGTTCCTGTGGCGCGTGCGCAACGAGCTGCACTTCTTCTCCGGCCACAAGAACGACGTGCTCTCGCGTGAGGTCCAGCCGCGCATCGCCAAGAACCTCGGCTACGAGAACGAGGGCGACACCCTGGGCGTGGAGCGCTTCATGCGCGACTACTACCTGAACGCGCGCGTCATCCACCGCGTGTCGAGCCGGCTCATCGCGCGCTGCCAGGAGACGCTCTCCGTGCGGGGTTCCGCCGAGCGGCGGCAGCGCCAGCAGGCCCTCGCCGACGGCCTGGTGTTCTTCGACGGCCGCCTGCACCGTGCCGACCGTGACCCGAGGGTCCTGCGCCGCGACCCCGCGCGGATCATGAAAACGTTCTGGTACCTCCACCGGCTCGGCTGCGAGCTCTCGCTCGGCCTCGAGCGCACCGTGGAGGAATCGCTCGACGTCGTCGACGACGCGTTCCGGCGCTCGCCGGTGGTGCGCGACCTGTTCCTCGACATCTGCCGCTCGTGGGGACGCGTGGCCCTGACGTTCTCGGAGATGCACGAGCTGGGGCTGCTGGGGCGCTACCTGCCGGAGTGGGACGGCCTCACGTGCCTGGTGCAGTACGACGTCTACCACAAGTTCACCGCCGACCAGCACTCGCTCCTCGCCGTCGAGCACCTCGAGGCGCTGGCGCCCGGCCAGTCGGCGGAATCCGAGGGCGCGGCCGCCGTCTTCAACGAGGTCGACAAGCCCGAGCTCCTGATGCTCGGCATGCTCCTGCACGACATCGGCAAGGCCAGGGGCCACGGCCACGTCGCCAAGGGCATCCCCCTCATCCGCGAGCTGACGGCGCGCCTCGGCCTGCCCCCGGAGGACGCGGGCAGCGTGGAATTCCTCGTCGCGCACCACCTGACGATGTCGCACATCGCGCAGCGCCGCGACATCGACGATCCCAAGACCATCGCGACGTTCGCCGAGACGGTGGGCGACCCGCAGCGGCTGCGCATGCTCTACCTCCTCACGTGGGCGGACATGCGCGCGGTGGGGCCGGGCGTGCTCACGGGCTGGCAGGCGCGCATCCTCCACGAGCTGTACGTGCGCACGCTCGCGCGCGTCACGGGCGGACGCGTCGAGAAGCCCAACCGCGTGCAACTGGGCGGCCGGCTGTCGGAGGCGCTCGGCGACGACGTGCCGCTGCACGACGTGCGCGCGCACCTCGCCATGGTGCAGGACCGCTATCTCGCTCAGACGAGCGTGCAGCGGATGGCCTCGCACCTGCGGCTCGTAGCCCGCATGGAATCCGCGCCCGTCGCCACCGAGCTCTTCCACCATCCCGATCTCGGCTCGTCCGACCTCGTGGTGGTCACGCGCGACGTGCCGGGACTCTTCTCGCTGATCGCGGGCACGCTGGCCGCCCACGGCGTCAACATCATTTCCGCGCAGATCGCCACGCGGGCCGACGGGATCGTCATCGACACCTTCCAGGTCAACGACCCCACCGGCGAGGTGGTGACCTCCGCCGCGCAGTGGGGCCGCACGCTCGCCGCGCTGGAGGCGGTGCTCGGCGGCGAGCAGTCGGTGGACGCGCTCCTCGAGCGCCGGCGCGCGGGCGGCCGGGGAGCACCGCCGGCCGAGGCCAAGCCGAAGATCGGCGTGGACAACCGGCTCTCCGACGAGTACACGGTCGTCGAGGTGAAATGTCCCGACCGGCTCGGCCTGCTCTACCTGATCACGCGCACGCTGTCGTCCCTGGACCTCGACATCGCGAGCGCGCGCATCGCCACGGAGATCGACCAGGCCCTCGACACCTTCTACGTCCTCGACCGCAAGGGCCGGCGGCTCGAGGACCCCGACGCCATCGAGCGCGCGCGCGCGGCGCTCGAGCAGGCGCTGCTGCAGCCCATCTGATGCTCGGCCGCTACCGCGACTCCGTACGCGCGTGGAGCGACCCCTTCGGGCGCGTCCTCTTCCGCCTGCGCCTGCGCCCGAACCACCTGACCATGCTCGGCCTCGTCGCCTCGTGCGTCGCCGCCGGCGCCTTCATGGCGGGGCAGATGAAGACGGCGGGCGTGATCCTCATCGTGGCCGGGCTCTTCGACCTGCTCGACGGGTCGCTGGCGCGCGCGTCGGGGCAGGTGACGGCGTTCGGCGCCTTCCTCGACTCGGTGATCGACCGCTACTCCGACCTCGCGGTGATGCTCGGCATCGTCGCGCTCTACGCGCGCATGCCGCACGCGCGCGGGGCGATCCTGGCCATGGCGGGGCTGGCAGGCTCGATCATGGTGAGCTACACGAAGGCGCGCGCCGAGTCGATCGGCGTGGAGTGCACGGTGGGCATGATGGAGCGCCCCGAGCGCCTCATCTGCCTGATCGCCGGCGCGATCCTCGACGTGATGGAGCCCGCCCTCTGGGTCCTCGCCGTCATGGCCAACGTCACCGCCGTCCAGCGCATCCTCTTCACGCGCCGGATGATGCGCGCCGAGCCGCGGCGCGCGCGGGTGTTGCTGCCGATGCTGGCGGCGGCGGCGCTGCTCCTGCCCGCGGAGGCCCGGGCCTCGGCGGAGACGGAGCGCGCGTGGACGCGCGCGGTAGCGGCCTTCCAGCAGGGCGATCCCGCGCCGCTCGCGCAGGCGTTCGCGACGCCGGCCGCGCAGGCGAGCCCCATCGGCGACTACGCGCGCTGGCTCCTGGCCGACGCGCTGGCGCGCACCGGCGATTGGAGCGGCGCGAAGGCCGCCGCGCTCGGCGTCGCCGACCATCACCGGGACAGCCGGCTGGCGCCGCGCGCGCTCCTGCTGGCCGCGGTGCTCGCGTCGCGCGCGGGCGACGAGGCGGCGGCGCAGGCCGCGCTCCGGCGGCTGCTCGAGCGCTATCCCGACTCGGCGGAGGTGCCCGAGGCGCTCTACCTGCTCGGCCAGACGGCGGAGGCGCGCGGCCACCGCGACGTGGCCGTGCTCGCGTACCGCCAGCTCCGCGTGCTGGCGCCGACGACGGGCTACGAGGAAGCCGCCACCGACCGGATCGAGGTGCTCGTCGGCGCCGGCACGCCGTTGCCGCCGCTGTCGATGGCCGAGCGCATCGATCGCGCCGAGCGCCTGCTGCGCGGGGGCGTCCCGAAGACCGCGCGTGACGAGGCCGAGAGCATCGCCGGCGAGGCGCGCGACGCCGGCATCGTCGTGCGCGCGCTGCGCGTCGTGGCCGATGCGGCGGCCCGTCTCGGGCGCCACGAGGCGGGCGCCCGCGCGCTGGAGGCGGCCGCCAAGCGCGCGCCGGCGGACCAGCAGCCGCGCCTGCGCATCGACCAGGCGCGCCTGCTCATCCGCGCCGGCCAGGACAAGCGCGCGCTCGCCATCCTGACCGCCGTCGCCGCCCACGCGCCGGAGGCCGAGGCGGCGGAGGCGCTGGCGCTCCAGGCGCGCGTGCTCGACGAGGGCAGCCGCGACGCCGACGCCGCCGCGCTCTACCGGCAGATCGTCAAGCGGTTTCCGAACCGTGGCGTCGCGGCGTTCGCGCGCTGGCGCCTGGGCTGGCTCGCGTGGCTGCGCGGCGATCCGCGCGCAGCGGCCGCCGAGTGGAAGCAGGTCGCGGACGTGTCGGGAGGCCGCGATCTCCGCATCCAGGTTCTCTACTGGCGCGGGCGCGCGCTCGAGGCCGCCAAGGACGACGAGGGCGCGGAGGCGCTCTTCGCCAAGCTCCTGGCCGAGGCGCCGCGGAGCTACTACGGAGTGCTCGCCGCGCAGCGCGCGGCGGGACCGGCGCCGGCGGCGATGCCGCGCGAGACCGGCACGCCGACCCTCCCAGCCGATCCCGCCGAGGCCTTCAAGGCCGATCCGCGGTTCGGACGCGTGGACCTCCTGCGCCGCATCGGGCTCCTGGAGTATGCGTGGGAGGAGCTGGAGGAGGTCGTGCAGTCGTCGGTGGGCGACCCGGTGCGCCTCTACGGAGCCTCCAGCGCCTACGTGCGCGAAGAGCGCTACCACCTGGCCCTGCGGATCGTGCGCCGTCACTTCGGCGCCCTGAGCACGTCCGCCGACCCTGCCTTGCCGCGCGCCTTCTGGGAGGTCATCTATCCGTTCGGCTGGCGCGACGAGGTGTCGGCGGCGGCGAAGCGCGCCGGCCTCGACCCCTTCCTGGTGGCGGCCATCGTTCGCGAGGAGTCGAGCTACTATCCCCGCGCGGTGTCGCGGGCCGGCGCGCGCGGACTCATGCAGCTCATGCCGGCCACCGCGAAGCCGATGGCCGACGTTCGCGGACTGCCCTTCGAGGGTGGCGGACTGCTCGACGACCCGCGCGCGAATCTCGAGATGGGCACCGTGTTCCTGGCCGGCCTCATGCGGGAGTTCCACGACCCGCGCCTGGCCATCGCCGCCTACAATGCCGGCCCGCGCCGCGTGCGCGACTGGTGGAAGGCGCGGCGCACCGGCGACATGGAGGCGTTCGTCGAGCAGATCCCCTACGACGAGACGCGCAAGTACGTCAAGCACGTCATGCTCGCGTGGAACGAGTACCGCCGGCTCTACGGCGAGGCGAAGTAGCGGGCGCTACTTCGCGGCTTGTTTCTCGGGCTCCAGCGGCTCGAGCTTGCCGAGACGATCCTTCAGCTTGGGCTCCGTGGCCAGCCAGCCGCCGCGCGGCGGTCCGTTGACCTGGGCGGCGGCGCGCAGGGCCTCGGCCAGCACCCGTCGCGGCGTCTCGTAGCCCATGTCGCGCAGGATTTCGATGGCGCGCGCGTCGGCAGCCAGCTCCTGGTCGCGCGTGAAGGCGCGGACGATGAGCGGGTTGGCCACGAGGTCGAGGAGGCCGGCGCCGGGAAAGGCGATGCCGAGCACGGTGAAGCCGGCGCCGAGCGAGAGCGACAGCGCGCGCCGCTCGCCGTGGTGGCCGAGCAATTCGTGGGCGACCTCGTGGGCCACCAGGGCGTCCACGACGCGCGCGGGCTGGCGCGCGAGCCCCTGCGTGAAATAGAACGTCGCGTCCTCCACCGTGTACGCGCTCACGTCGCCGCCGCGGATCATCGCGAACGAGTAGTGCCGGGGGTCCTCGCTGGCCGCGCGCGCGGCGCGCCACAGCGCCTCGGCGAGCACGCGCGTCTCGGGGTCGGACGGGCTCGGATAGTAGGCGCGCTCGGGCACCGTCGCGCAGGCGCCGGTGGCGAGCAGCACAAGGAGCAGTCCGAGCGAGCGTCGCACGAATCCATGCTACGGGCCGCGGGGCGGGAAGCCGGTGGAAATAAGCGGAGTTACTTGAAGAGCAGGGGCTTCAGGTGCGGCCACAACCGCTCGGCGATGATGCGCTGGCCCTCCACCGTCGGATGGATACCGTCGGGCTGGTTCAGCCGCGGGTCGCCGGCCACGCCGTCGAGCAGAAACGGCGCCAGGGGCACGCCGGTCGCCTTCGCGACGTCCGCGTAGGCGGCGGCGAAGGCGCGCGCGTACTCGTCGCCGTAGTTCGGCGGCGGGCGCATGCCGGCCAGCAGCACGCGGGCGTCGGCGGCCTTGGCACGCTCGACGATGCGCATGAGGTTGTCACGCAGCGCGTCCACGGGCTGGCCGCGCAGCCCGTCGTTGGCGCCGAGCGCGACCACGACGACCGCGGGCCGCAGCTTCAACACCCAGTCGACGCGCCGCAGCCCGCCTGCGCTCGTGTCGCCGCTGACGCCGGCGTTGAGCGCGCGGTAGGGGTAGCCCTCGCGCTTGATCCGCGCCTCGAGCAGCGCGGGATAGGCTTCCTCCGGCGCGACGCCAAGACCCGCGGTGAGGCTGTCGCCGAGAAAGGCCACGACGCGCTCGAACGCGAACGCCGGCGACGCGGCCCCGAGCAGGGCGATGAGCAGGACCAGCGCGCGCAGATGACCCATGGGCAGAGTGTAGTATGGCGAGGATGCTCGTTTCGATCCGTGATCTCACGCTGCGCCTGCCGAGCGGGGCGCGCACGCTCACCGTGCTCGACGGCGTCTCGCTCGAGGTCGCGGCCGGTGAGGCGGTGGCGGTGGCGGGCCCGTCGGGGAGCGGCAAGTCCACGCTGCTCGGCCTCGTGGCCGGTCTCGACGCGGCCACGGCGGGCACGATCGTCGTGGCGGGCGTGGAGGTCACGCGGCTCGGCGAATCCGCGCTCGCGCGCTTCCGCCGCGAGACGCTCGGCTACGTGTTCCAGTCCTACCACCTGATCCCGACGCTGACCGCGGCCGAGAACGTCATGGTGCCGCTCGACCTCGCGGGCGTGGCGGGCGCGGCCCCGCGTGCCGCCGGCCTGCTCGCGAGCGTCGGTCTCGCCGAGCGCGGCCACCACTATCCGGCGCAGCTCTCGGGCGGCGAGCAGCAGCGCGTGGCGCTCGCGCGCGCGATGGCCCTCGAGCCGCCGCTCCTGCTCGCCGACGAGCCGACGGGCAACCTCGACTCCGCGACGGGCGGCGCCATCGTCGACCTGCTCTTCGCGCTGAACCGCGACCGCGGCACCACGCTGCTGCTCGTCACCCACGACGAGGCCCTCGCCGAGCGCGCCGACCGCGTGGTGTCGCTGCGCGACGGGCGCGTCGTCGGCGAGCGGCGGCGCGCCGCCGCGCCGGTACCGTGAGAGCGGCGCCGCGGCTCGCCTGGCGCCAGGCGCGCGGGGCCTGGCGGCACTTCGTCCTGCTCGGCGCGTGCGTCACCCTCGGCGTGGCCGCGCTCGTCGCCGTCGGATCCTTCGCGGCCACGCTCGACACGACGCTGGCCCGCGAGGCCAAGGCCCTCACCGGGGGTGACCTCGAAGTCCGCGCCGCGCGGCCCCTCGACGGCGAGACCGGCGCCGCCCTGGCCGAGCTGCGCGCGAAGGGCGCCACGGTCGTGGAGGTGCGCGAGCTCGTCGCCATGGCGCGCGGCGCCGACGGCCGCGCGCTTCTCGTCGAGGTCAAGGCGCCGGGTGCGGGCTATCCCCTTTACGGCCGTCTCGAGACCACGCCGGGGGCGCCGCTCGAGGTGCTGCTCGCCGGCGGCGGCGCCGTCGTCCACCGCGACACGCTGGAGCGGCTCGGCCTCCGCGTGGGCGACCGGTTCGCGCTGGGCGCCGCGACGTTCACCGTGCGCGGCGTCGTCGAGCGCGAGCCCGACCGCTCGGCGAGCCTGGTCGTGCTGGGCCCGCGCGTGTTCGTCGCCGCCGAGGCGATTGCGCGCACGGGACTCGTGCAGGTGGGCAGCCGCGTCCGCTACCGCGCGCTCGTGCGGCTGCCCGAGCCGCTGGCCGCGCGCGACACCCGCGAGGCGCTCGCGCGGCGGATCGCCGATGCCGGCATCCGCGTGGCGTCGTACGACGAGGCCCAGCCCGGACTGCGCCGGTTCTTCACGCAGCTCGCGGCGTACCTCGGCCTCGTCGGCCTCGCCAGCCTGCTCGTGGGCGGCATCGGCGTCGCCTCGTCGGTGGCGACGTTCGTGCGCCGGCAGGCGCCGACCATCGCCGTCCTCAAGGCCCTCGGCGCCGACTCGCGCACGCTGCTCGCCACCTATCTCGCCCAGACGCTCACGGTGGGCGCGGCCGCGAGCCTCGCCGGCGCCGCCCTCGGGACGGCGCTTCAGCCCGTGCTGATCCGGCTCCTCGCCGGCTTCGTGCCGTTCACGCTGGAGGCGCGCGTGGAGCCGCTGACGCTGGCGCGCGGCGTGGCCATGGGCGTGCTCACGACGTTTCTCTGCGCGCTCTGGCCGCTGCTCGCCGTGCGCACGGTGCGGCCGAGCCTCCTGCTGCGGCGTGACGTCGACCCGGCGCGCGCGCCCGAGCCGCGGCCGTGGGCAGCGGCGCTGCCGGTGGTGGCGGGCCTGGTCGCGCTCGCGTTCTGGCAGGCGGGCTCCCTGAAGCTCGGCGGCATCTTCCTCGGGGCGGCCGTGGCCGCCGTCGTCACGCTGCTCGCCATCGCGCGCGGGCTCGTGAGCGGCGCGCGGCGGCTACCGAGGGCCCCGTGGCCGGCGTGGCGTCACGGCCTCGGCGGGCTGCGCCGTCCCGGCGGCCATCCCGCGCGCGTCGTGGTTGCCCTCGGCGCCGGCGTGATGCTGCTCGTCGCCGTCGCGCTGCTGCAAGATTCCCTCGCCGCGCAGATCGACCACGAGCGCCGGCGCGAGGCGCCGTCGTTCTTCTTCGTGGACGTGCAGCCCGACCAGCGCGAGGCCTTCGCGCGCGTGGTCAAAGACGCGGGCGGCGTGACGCCCGCGCTCACGCCGATCGTGCGCGCGCGGCTGGCCGCCGTGAACGGCACGCCGGTCACTCGTGACCTGGTGCGCCGGCGCGTGGGCGAGGACCGCGAGGGCGCCTTCTATTACACTCGCGAGTACGCGCTGACCTGGTCGGCGGAGCCGCCCCCGGGCAACGTGCTGACGCACGGCCGCTGGTGGGGCCCCGAGCCCGGCCCGGCCCGCATCTCGGTGGAGGACGCGATGGCCAAGCAGCTCGGCGTGGACGTCGGCGGCCGGCTGACGTTCGACATCCAGGGGGTGCCCGTGGACGCGGAAGTCACGAGCCTGCGCAAGGTGGACTGGCAAAGCCTCGGCACCAATTTCTTCGTGGTCTTCTCGCCGGGGGCGCTCGACGGCGCGCCCGTGACCTTCGTGGCCACCGCGCGCACGAGCGCGACCGCCGAGGGCGCCGTGCAGAGCGCCGTCGCGGCCGCGTTTCCGAACGTGACGGCGATCCCCGTGCGCGACGTGCTGGAGCGCGTGGGCACGGTCCTCGGCGACATCGCCGTGGCCATCCGCGTGATGGCGCTCTTCACCGTTGCCACCGGCGTGGTCGTGATGGCCGGCGCCCTCACGGCCACCCGGTATCAGCGGCTCTACGAGTCGGTGGTACTGCGCACGCTCGGCGCCACGCGCGGCGCCGTGGCGCGCGCGTTCGCGGTGGAGTACGGGGCGCTCGGCGCCGCGGCGGGCGTGGGCGGCACGGCCCTGGCCGCGGTGCTCGCGTGGATCGTGCTGCGCTTCGTGCTCGAGACGCCGTGGCGCTTCGAGCCGTGGGCGCTCCTGGC
Organism: Candidatus Methylomirabilota bacterium; assembly: GCA_036002345.1. Classification (GTDB taxonomy): domain Bacteria; phylum Methylomirabilota; class Methylomirabilia; order Rokubacteriales; family CSP1-6; genus AR12. The sequence goes on from DASYTM010000029.1 coordinate 27,285, forward strand.
GGGCGTGGCCGCCAGCGTCGTGCTCGCCGTCGCCGTCGGCTTCCTCGCCACGTGGCGGCTCCTCGGCGAGAAGCCGCTGCCGGTGCTGCGCCGTGAGTGACCGGGGGAAGTTCCAGCCGCTCGGTCTCGACCACGTCGTCCTGCGCGTGGCGGACCAGGCCGCCTCGCGGAAGTTCTACGAGGACGTGCTCGGCTGCACGCTCGAGTTCGTCAACGAGCCGATCAAGCTGGTGCAGATGCGCTTCGGCGAGGCGCTGATCGATCTCCTCCCCGCCGACGGCCCGCCGCCGCCGCACGGCCGCGGCGTCGACCACATCTGCCTGTCGATCCGCGCGGAGGATATGAAGGCCGTCGCCGAGGCCCTGCGGGCGCGGGGCGTGGACGTGGACGGCGAGGTGAGGGACCGCCGGGGGGCCTGGGGCGTGGGTCCGTCGTTGTATATCCGGGACTTGGACGGGTATCAGCTGGAGTTGAAACCTCGTTAGCCTTGGCTGTTTACATGGGGAACCCCGGAAGGGGTTCCCCAAACCCCTCCGTTTCAGGCGAGGGCTACACGGTCCCGAACACGGTCCCGAACCCCTCCGTTTCACGCGAGGGCTACACGGGCCCGAAGCGGCTCCATTTCACGTGAGGGCTACACCGGTGTCACACGGGCGTATGGGGCTTCAGCCGTTCGAGGCGGTGGTGGCGTCGCATCATGCGGAGATTTACCGCTATCTGCTGCGCCTCACCTCGCGATCCGGTGACGCCGACGATCTGAGCCAGGAGACGTTCTTACGCGCCTATCGCGCGTGGGAGGGGCTGGACGCCGGCGCCAACGTGCGGGCGTGGCTGTTCACGATCGCCACGAATCTCGCGCGCAACTACTACCGCTCCGAGAGCCGGCGGCGGCGCGCCTACGCCGGCGTCAGCGACACGCGGAGCGACGTCGATCCCGCGAGCCCCGAGGAAGAGCGGCGCTACCGCGAGACGCGCGCGCTCCTGGAGCGCGTCGTGGACGGTCTGCCCCTCAAGCAGCGGATGGCGTTCGTCCTGCGCAAGCTCCACGACCTCGAGTACGACGCCATCGGCAAGAGTCTCGAGTGCTCGCCCGAGAGCGCCCGTGCCCACGTGTTCCAGGCCCTCAAGAAAATCCGCGTGAGCCTCAACGGCCACGAACTTCCGACGATGGAGAACGTGCGATGACTACCAAGCACCCGTCCTGCCGGGCCATCGAGCTCGATCTGGTCGCCACGGCGACGGGCGACGCCGAGTCGCGCGCCGCGCAGCGCGTGCACCGTCACATGGACGGCTGCGCGCCGTGCCGCGAAGAGTTCGGCCGCTACCGCGCCGTCGATCACGTCGCGCGCGGCATCCGTCCGGAGCCCGCGCCCGAGCAGCTCGCCCAGGCGCGTACCGGGCTCGAGTCGCGGCTGGCGGATCTCCGGCAGCGCCGCGTGGCCTATCGCATCTTCCCGTCGCCGCTCGGCCACATCCTCGTCGGCCGCTCCGAGCACGGCATCGCGCTGGTGGAGTATCTCGGGCGCGGCACGACGCTCTCCGCTTCGCGGTTGGGCCGCGTGGAAGGCGTCGAGGCCGTGGAGGGCGGCCCGGAGCTCGAGCGCCTCCAGCGCGACCTGCTCGACTTCATCGGCGGCCGCCGCCGCGACCTCGACTGGACCCTCGACTGGCGCCTGGCCCGGAGCGACTTCGAGCGCGCCGTGCTCGAGGCCACCGCGGCCATCCCGTACGGCGCCGTCGCCTCCTACGCGGGCGTGGCGCGGCGCATCGGCAAGCCGAGCGCGGTGCGCGCGGTGGCGCAGGCGCTGCGCTGGAATCCGCTGCCGATCGTGGTGCCCTGCCATCGCGTGATCGGGACCTCGGGCCGGCTCACCGGCTACGCCGGCGACAAGCTCGGGTGGAAGCAGCAGCTCCTGACCGTGGAGGGCATCAAGCTCCGCGCCGCGGAGCGCGACTACCGCATCGCGCGCGAGGCGATGTACGCGCTCGGCGAGGGCGAGACCGAGTACTGCCTGCCCAGCTGCGGCTCGATCGGGACGCGGAGCCTCGCCCTGCTGACGCTGTTCGCCTCGCGCGAGGTCGCGGAGGCGCGTGGCCTCGCGCCGTGCACGAGCTGCCGGCCCGACCTGCACCCACTTCAGATCGTTTGAACATGGGGGCCCCGAAATGGCCCCCAAACCCCCCAACGCTCGTGACGCCCCGGCGGAGCCGTGGCGCCCCTCGGTCACCGTTTCACGTCCGCCGGCGCGCGGGGTCTTACCGGGCGGAGGTGGATGATGGCCAAGCGAATCCTGGTTCCTCTGGGAGATCACGACCGCGCGGAGGCGATCGTGCCCGTGGTGGCCGCGCTCGCGCGCGAAGGCGGCGGCACCGTCCGGCTCCTCCACGTCGAGCCGCCGCAGCGCACGCGCTTCGACGAGGCGGCGCGCCGCCTGCCGGTCTACCACGACGTCCAGGTGCTGCTGGACGTGCGGCAGCGCTTGCTGGCCTACGCCCACGTGGCCGAGGAGCGCCTGGAGGCCGAGGGGCTCGCGCGGCTGGGCCGCCTCGATCCCCTGCTCGAGGGCGTGGCCGTGGAGCGCGCGGTGCGCTTCGGCGACGTGGTCGACGAGATCGCGCGCGAGGCCGACGCGTTCGAGGCCGACCTCATCGCGGTGACGGAGCGGCGGCGGCCATGGTGGCGGCCCGCCCTGGCGCCCATCGTCGAGCGGCTGCGCTCGCGCGTGCGCGTGCCGGTGCTGGCGCTGTCGGGAGCGGCGCGATGACCGCGCTGGCGGTGCTGGTCGTGCTGGCGCTGCCCGCGGCGGGCGTGGCCGCGCTGCTGATGATCGTGGACGCCGTGCAGCGCCGGCGCGCCGCGGTGGTGACGCGGCAGATCCAGGTCACCGACGCGATCCACCGCGAGCTCGGCGCGATCGTGGCGCCCACCGTGCACCGGGCGCGCGGCGGCTGGCGGGTCGTGCTGCCGATGGACGCCCGGCATCCGGACGCCGCGCGCGTGATGGAGCTGGCCGCGACGACGCTCGCGGACGGCCGGCCCGTCGAGGTCGCGCTGCTCGCGCCGTGGCCGCCCACGCCGCGACGGCGGCCGCCTCAGAACAGGGAGCGGATCGCCTCGGCGATGTCGGCCTGAGTCGGGATCACCGCGCGCTCGAGCGCCTCGTTGTAGGGCATCGGGATCGCGCGGGCGCCCACGCGGACCACGGGCGCGTCGAGATCGTCGAGCGCCTTCTCGGCCACGATGGCGGCCAGCTCGGCGCCGAACCCGCTGCGCTTCACCGCCTCGTGCGCGATCACCAGCCGATGCGTCCTCCGCACCGACGCGAGGATCGTCGCCTCGTCGAGCGGCACGAGCGTGCGGGGGTCGATGACCTCCACGCTGATGCCCTCCTTCTCCAGGTCGGCGGCGGCGGCCAGCGCGCGCGCCACCATGGCCTGGGTGGCGACCACGGTGACGTCGGTGCCGGCGCGCTTGACGTCCGCTACGCCGAGCGGGATCGCGTAGGGCTCGGCGGGGACGGGGCCCTTCACGGCGTAGAGCGCCTTGTGCTCGAGGAAGATCACCGGGTTGTCGTCGCGGATGGCCGAGGCCAGGAGTCCCTTGGCGTCGTACGGCGTGGCGGGCGCCACCACGACGAGCCCCGGCACGTGGGCAAACCAGGCCTCGAGGCTCTGGGAGTGCTGCGCGGCGAGGCGGATGCCGCCGCCCTGCGGCCCGCGGATCACGAGCGGCACGGTGGGGCCGCCGCCGAGCATGTACCGGAACTTCGCGGCCTGGTTCACCACCTGGTCCATGGCCACGGCGATGAAGTCCCAGATCTGGATCTCGACGATGGGACGCTGCCCGGCGATGGCGGCGCCGACGCCCGCGCCCAGGAAGCCGGCCTCGGAGATCGGCGTGTCGCGCACGCGGTCCTCGCCGAACTTCTCGCGGAGGCCGCGCGTGACGCCGAAGATGCCGCCGATGAGCGAGACGTCCTCGCCCATCACGAACACGCGCTCGTCGCGCGTCATCTCCGCGTGGAGCGCCTCGTTGATCGCCTCCGCCATCGTGCGCTCGGGCCCGCTCCGGTCCCGGGGCTCCGTGGCCGGCGCGTGCGGTGCGTACACGGACGACTCCATCACCTCGATGGTCGGCTCGGCGCTGGCCGTCGCGAACGCCACGGCGCGATCCAGCTCGACCTCCACCGATTCCTCCAGCTCCTTCAGCTTCATGATCGACGCGCCGTGCCGCTCCAGCTCCGCGTGGAGCCGCGCGATCGGATCGCGCTCCATCCACTCGCGCTCTTCGTCCTTCGTCCGGTAATCGGGCAGGTTGGCGCGCATGGAATGGCCGCCCCAGCGGTAGGTGAGCGCCTCGACGAGCGTCGGTCCCTGGCCGGCGCGCGCCCGCGCCACCGCCGTCTTCACCGTGTCGTACACGGCAAGCACGTCGTTGCCGTCCACCTTCACGCCGGGGATGGCGTACGCGGCGGCGCGCGCCGCGATCGACTCGCCCGCGATGGTGCGCTTGGACGAGGTCGAGAGCGCGTACTGGTTGTTTTCGCAGAGGAACACGATGGGGAGCTTCCAGACGGCGGCGAGGTTGAGCGACTCGTGCACGACGCCCTGGCTGGACGCGCCGTCGCCGAAGAACGCGATGACCACGCGGTCGGTTTTCGTGAGGCGCGCCGCGAGGGCCGCGCCGTTGCCGATGGGCAGCCCGGCCGCCACGATGCCGTTGCAGCCGAGGATGTTCAGATCGAGGGCGGCGATGTGCATCGAGCCGCCGAGGCCGCGGCAGTAACCGTCCACGCGCCCGAACAATTCGGCCATCATGCGATCCACGCGCGCGCCCTTGGCGATGCAGTGGCCGTGGCCGCGGTGCGTGCCGACGATGTAGTCGTCCGCGCGGAGGTTGGCGCACGCGGCCGCCGCCACCGCTTCCTCGCCGACGTAGGAATGCGCCGTGCCCTTGATCAGGCCCTGCACGAACAGCTCCGCCGTCTTCTCGTCGAACCGGCGGATCTTGACCATCGTGGTGTAGAGGCTCGCGAGCGCCTCGCCGTCGAGCTTCATGGGCACCTCCGGGGCGCCAACTATACCAGCGGCCGGTCGGCTTCAGCCGCCGAGGAAAATCCGCCGGACCTCGGGCGAGCGCAGCAGCGCCGCCGATGGCCCGTCGATCACGGTGCGCCCGGACTCCAGGACGTAGCCGCGCGAGGCGATCGAGAGGGCCAGCTCCACGTTCTGCTCGATGAAGAGCAGCGTCACGCCGTCGCGGCTGATCCGGTGGATGGCTTCCGTGAGCTGCTCGACGATCCGGGGTGCTAAGCCCAGGAACGGCTCGTCGATCATGAGAAGGCGCGGCTGGGCCATGAGGCCGCGCGCGATCGCGACCATCTGCTGCTCCCCGCCCGACAGCGTGTGCGCGGCCTGCGCGGCGCGCGCCGCCACCACCGGGAACAGCTCGCTCACGCGCTGAAATTCCGCTTCGCGCGCTCCGCGCGCGGCGGTGTGGTAGCCGCCGAGCCAGACGTTCTGGCGAACGGTCAGGTACGGAAACAGGCGCCGGCGCTCGAGCACGTGGGCCACGCCGCGCCCGACGATGCGGTGGGCGGGCAGCCCCGCGATCGGCTCGCCCTCGAAGAGGATCGCGCCCGTGCGGGGCCGCAGCAGGCCCGACACGCTGTTCATCAGCGTGGACTTGCCGCTCCCGTTGGGGCCGAGGAGGGCGACGATCTCGCCACGCGCGACGGCCAGGCCCGCGCCCCAGAGCGCCTGGTAGTCGCCGAGCAGCACGTCGAGGCCGGAGACCTCGAGCATCATGGACGCCACGCCGCGCCGAGGTAGGCGTCGATGACGCGGGGGTTGCGCACGATCTCCGCCGGCGGCCCGTCGGCGATGACCTCGCCCATTTGCAGGGCGACGACCCGCTGGGCCAATTCCATGATCACGCGCATGTTGTGCTCGATGACGAGGAGCGCCAGGCCGCGCGCGTGGAGGTCCCGCACGAGACGCACGAGCCCCGGGATGGTCGCCTGGTCCACGCCGCCCGTGACCTCGTCGAGCAGGAGCAGGCGCGGCTTGGTGGCGAGGGCCCGCGCCAGCTCGAGCCGCTTGCGCTGCCCTGTCGAGAGGCCGCGCGCGTGGGCCTCGGCGCGCTCGGCGAGCCCGACCGACGCCAGCGCCTCGCGCGCGGTCGTCCGCGCGGCGACGACGTCGGCCGTCCGCGCGAAGGCGCCGACCATGACGTTTTCGAGCACCGTCATCTCCGCGAACGGCTTGAGCTTCTGGAACGTGCGCGCCACGCCGCGCCGCGCGACCTCGTCCGGGCGCAGGCGCGTGACGTCCTCACCGTCCAGCCGCACGCGGCCCGCGTCCGGGCGCTGGAATCCGGTGATGAGGTCGAACAGTGTGGACTTGCCGGCGCCGTTGGGGCCGATGACGCCGACCAGCTCGCCGGGCGCCACCGCGAAGGACACGTCGCGGTTGGCGACGACGCCGCCGAAGCGCTTGGTGACGCCCTCGACCTCGATGAGGCTCATCGAACGCTGTGCAGCCGGCGGGCGAGCCCCACCAGTCCCGCGGGCTGGGCCACCGCCACCCCCACGATGAGCGCGCCATAGATGACGAGGTCGAGCGCCTTGCCCGTGCCGCCGAGCCACACGCGCGTGTACTCGGACAGGGGCACGAGCACGGCGGCGCCGATGACGGGCCCCCACAACGTTCCGACGCCGCCGAGGACGGAGATGAGGCAGATCAGGATCGAGAGCGAGAGCGGGAACACGGTTTCGGGATCGATGAAGAGGAGATACTGCGCGAAGAAGGTTCCGCCCAGCGCCGTGAGCCCGGCCGAGATGGCCATGGCCCGCTGCTTCTCGCGCGCCACGTGCACGCCGAGGCTCGCGGCCGCGTCCTGGTCCTCGCGGATGGCGCGGAAGTAATAGCCGACACGCGAGCGCTCCACCCGGCGCGTCACGGCGAGGGCGAGCAGGAGGAGGCCCAGGGCGACGTAGTAGTAGACGGCCTTGGACTCGTTGAACTGGAAGTTCACGAACGAGTCGGGGCGTTTGATCGGCACGAACACGCCCCGGGCCCCGCCCGCCCAGTCCCAGTTGATGAAGACCGTCTGCACGATCTCGCCGACGGCGATGGTGGCGATCGCGAAGTAGTGGCCGCGCAGGCGGAACACGGGGAAGCCCACGGCCTGCGAGACGAGCACGGCCACCACGGCGCCCGCGAGCATCCCGAGCCAGGGCGACCACCCCGCCCGCGCCACCAGCAGCGTGGAGGTGTAGGCGCCCAGGCCGAAGAAGACCGCGTGGCCGAGCGAGATCTGGCCGCAGTAGCCGGCCAGGATGTTCCACGCCACCGCGAGCGACCCGTAGAGGAAGATCATGATCATCACGTGGCGCGGAAAGGGCAGCGTGAAGACGAGCGGAAAGGCGAGGGCGACGCCGAGAAGGGCGGCGAGGGCGGCGCGCTTCAAAATCGGCCGAAGAGTCCGAGCGGCCGCCACAGCACGACCGCGAGGTAGAGCAGGAACACGACGGCGTACTTCATGGCCGGCGCGATCAGCAGCCCGGCGAAGACCTCCACGAGTCCGACGAGGACGCCGGCCAGGAGGGTGGCGGGCACGTTGCCGAAGCCGCCGAGGGCCACGGTGACGTAGGCGATCAGCGCGAAGACGCCGCCGACGTCGGGGAAGACGTAATAGAACATCGCGAGCAGCCCGCCCGCCACGCCGACGCACGCGCTGCCGATCGCCCAGCCCAGCGCGAACATGCGCTGGGTGTCGATGCCCATGAGGGAGGCGGCCTGACGGTCCTGAGCCGTCGCCATGAGGGCCAGTCCCGTCTCGGTGCGCGCCAGGAACCACCACAGACCCACGAAGGCGGCGAGGGCGATCACGCCGGCCGCGAGTTGCGGGAGGCCGACGAAGACGGGCCCGAGAGCCACGCGGCCCGCCAGCCACGGCTCCTTCACCACCCGGAAGTCCACGCCCCACACGAACTGCGCGCCGCTGCGCAGCAGCACGGCGAGGCCGAAGGTCGCGAAGACCTGCGCGAGCATCGGCCCTTCGAGCACCCAGCGCACGACGCCGTGATAGGTCGCCCACCCGAGCCCGGCCAGGGCGACCGCCGCCACCGGGAGCCCGACCACGGGATCGAGGCGCAGGAGGGCCCACGCGAAGAACGTGACGTACATGGCGAGCATGAGGAACTCGCCGTGGGCGAAGTTGACGAGCTCCATCAATCCGAAGATGAGCGAGAGGCCGGCGGCGATCAGGGCATAGAGCAGCCCCATCAGCACGCCGCCGACCGCCGCCTGGAGGACGACGTCGAGGGTCAGATTACTTGCGGTCCTTCCACGCCGGGATCGGGTAGATCACGTCCTTGGTGGCCGCGTTGAACGGGAACACGGTGTGGTACTGGCCGCCCTGCATCTGCAAAATGATGCCGCGCACGCCGGTGTTCTGACCGTTCTCGTCGAACTTGATGTTTTCCCACGTCATGATGAGCTGATCCCCGGGGATGTTCGTCGCGACGAGCGCCTTGCGGATCGCCTCGGGAGCGGTCGACCCCGCGCGGTTGATGGCATCGAGCAGCGTCATCATCCCCGTGAAGGCGCGCGCCGGAAAGTCGTAGAGGTCCTTGCCCGCGCGCTTGCTGTACAGGGCGTTGAGGGCCTTGGCCACGTCCCGCTTGCCGATGAGATCCGTCGAAAAGGGGGCGCGCGTCAGCGTGCCCTCGGCCTCCTTGCCGACCTCCTTCACGAAGTCGGACGAGATGTGGCCCGAGTTCTGGGCCATGATCATCCTGGGGTTGTAGTCGAGGTCCTTCGAGGTCTTCACGAACAGGATCGCGTCGGTCTGGTAGGACGTCGGCATCCACACGTCGGGGTTCGCGGCCTTGAGCCGCTGGACCTCCGACTGCAGCGACGTCGAGCGCGAGCGGTACTGGAGGTCGAGCACGATCTCGTAGCCGTACCTGGCGGCCAGCTCCTTCTGGACCTTGCCGCTGTCGCTCCCGAAGGTGGTGTCCTCGTAGGTGAGCCCGAGGGTCTTGAGCTTGACGCCTCGCTTGGCCTGGAACTCGCGGAAGAAGTCGAACATCACCTGCGTGAAGTGGCCGTCGTGCGGCGAGGTGCGGAAGAACCACTTGAAGCCGCGCGTGGTGAGCGCGGGGGACGATGACTCTGCGTTCATGAACGGCACGCCGTGGCGCTCGGCCACCTGGCTGGCCACGGCGGTGACGTTGGAGTGCCAGCAGCAGATCAGAGCCGTCACCTTCTCCTGCGTGATGAGCCGCTCGGCCTCCGCCTGGCCGACCTCCGGCTTGCCCTGGTGATCGGCGAAGATCAGGCGCACCTTGGCGCCCTTGAGCCCGGGCAGGCCCTTGAGCTTCTGGTAGAAGGGAAAGGGCAGATCCGTCGTGCCGTTGGCGATCTCGGCGCCGATCTCGAAGACGGGCTTGTCGTCGATCCCGGCCTGCCCGCTCGGCCCCGACATCGGATAGATCAGCCCGAGCACGACGTCCTTGGGTTGCGCGGAAGCCGCCGGCGTCGCGACGGCGGCGATGGCGAGCACGAGCATCAGCAATCGGATCATGAGCGCCTCCTCGGTGCGGCGAATGCTATCAGACGCGTTGCGCCTCCGCGAGGTCCAGTGGCACTCCGCTTGCTTTGCTTACGAGCAGGGAGGGATCGCCATGCTGCGTCTTGCCCGTGCTCTCGCCATCGTGCTCGTGGCGACGACGCCCGCGCTCGCCCAGGATCGGCCCGCCGCGGGCCTGAACCGCGAGCAGAACGCGCCGGGCTCGGCCGGTCCCAAGGACGAGGGCGTGGTCCAGCGCGGCGCGCAGCCCAACCCGGGCGAGGTGCGGCCCGGCAACCGCGACGGCGATGCGCCGTCGGCGGCCGCCGGCGAGCTCGTGCCGCGCCAGGCGCGCCGGATCCTCGGTCTTCCCGTCAACGCCGCCCTCGTCGTGGCCGGCGTGCTCGTGGCCCTGGCGCTCGTGGCCGGCGTCGTGATCCCCTCCGCCCGCCGGCGCGACCGTGCCCGCGGCGGCGGCACCTACGGCGGCGGTCGCCCCCGGGCCTGACCGGCGGCATCCGGCTCCCCGACCCGGCGCGTAGTCCCCCGTGATGGGGGACAACTATTCTCTTGCCCAGGATCGGCCGTCGGCTTCTACTGGGAACCGCCGCATGCCGGCCTTCGACCTCGATGCGTGGGTAGCGCGGTCACGGGCCGTCGATCTGTCGGAGATCGACTGGGCGAAGGTCGCCCGCCATCCGGTGCCCCCCGAGACGGTCCGCACGCTGCGCTTCATGCAGGACATCGAGAGCCACACGATCATCTACACGCGCACCCTGCTCGCCACGCGCGCCATCGACGATCCCGAGGTGGCGACCTTCCTGGCGTGCTGGCTCTACGAGGAGACGTTCCACGGGATCGCGATTCGCCGCTTCCTCGAGGCGGCCGGCCATCCCGTTGGCGAGCGCGCACAGCCGCGGAGCACCGAGACGCCGCTGCAGTGGCTGGAGGCGCGGATGACGGCGGTGGTCTCGCGGCTGTGGCCGGACTTCTGCGCCGTGCACATGACGTGGGGCGCGATCAACGAGCTCTCGACGCTCACGGCCTATCGCCGGCTCATCGCCCTCCCCGGCCAACACCCCATCCTCGTCGATCTCCTCGAGCGCATCGCGCTGGACGAGTCGCGCCACTTCTTCTTCTACTTCCGCCAGGCCGAGCGCCGCATGCAGAGCCGCGCGGTGGCGCGCGTGGCGCGGGTGCTCGTGGATCGGTTCTGGGCCCCCGTGGGCGCCCGCGTGCAGCCCGACGCAGAATTGATTTTCATGGCACGATACCTCTTCGGCGACGCCGAGGGCCGTGCGGCGGCCCGCAAGGTGGACGAGACGATTCGACGACTGCCGGGGTTCGCCGGCGCCGGTCTCCTGGAAGCCTGGATGGAGCGGCACGCGGAGAATGGCTCCGACAACGGAGGACGCAATGGCCACAGTCACTACTGAGCACTACCGCACCTACACGCCCCGTCCCTTCACGCGCCAGGAGCGGGACGCCGTCACGATCCTGTTCGGCGGCCTGCACTGGCGCGCCGAGCGGGTCATCCAGGCGGTGCTGGAGGGCTCGGGGTACCACGCGCGTGTCCTCCCCATCGCCACCAAGGAGGACCTCCTCACCGGCCGCGAGGTGGCCGACATCGGGCAGTGCTGCCCGACGTCGTTCACCACCGGCAACCTCGTCAACTTCCTCAAGGGCGAGGCGGGCCGGATCGGGGTCGAGGAGGTCAACAAGAAGTACGTCTACCTGACGGCCGGCTCGTGCGGCGCCTGCCGCTTCGGCCAGTACCACCAGAGCTACGAGCTCGCCCTGCGCAACAGCGGGCTCGGGGCCTTCCGGATGTTCCTGATGGCGCAGGATCAGCTCGACCAGAAGGCCGCCATGGGCGACGGGCTGGATCTGAACCTGCCGCTGACGCTGGGGCTCCTGTGGGCGATCTTCGTCACCGACCTCGTGCAGGACCTCGAGTACCAGGTCCGCCCGTACGAGGTCGTGCCGGGCACCACCGAGGCCGTCGTGAAGGAGAGCATCGAGTACCTCTTCGCGGCCTTCCGCGACCGGCCGAAGAAGGGCCCGTACACCTCGGTCGTCTGGCATCTCACGTCCCCGTACTTCACGCGCGCGCTGCGCGAGGTGCACCGAAAGTTCTCGACGATCGAGGTGGACCGGCTGCGCGTGAAGCCGACCGTCAAGATCACCGGCGAGTTCTACCTCCAGACGGTGGAGGGCGATCCGAACTACAACATCCACCGCTGGCTCGAGACCGAGGGCGCCGAGGTCTATCCAGCCGCCATCACGGTGTGGATGGACTACCTGCTCCGCCACGGGCTGCAGCGCTTCGAGGACTACAGCGGGATCGAGAAGGGCGCGCGGCTCAAGCTGGGCATCGGCCGCGCCGTGCAGGCGATCTACCGCTTCACGTTCAACCGCCTGCGCCGGGCCCTGCGCGACATGCCGCACGAATTGCCCGACCAGTTCGAGCTGCGCCGGCTGGCCGCGCCGTACTTCCACAGCCGGCTCGACGGCGGCGAGGGCGACATGCTGGTGGGCAAGGCGCTGTGGGCGCATCACCACAAGAAGGCCCACATGATCTGCGAGCTCTCGCCCTACTCGTGCATGCCCAACACCATGTCGATCGGCGCCATGTCGGGCGTCCTCGGCAAGTACCCCGAGATCCTCTACGCGCCGCTGGAGATCAAGGGCGACGCCGAGGTCCACGCGCTCTCGCGCTGCCAGATGATCCTCACCGAGGCCAAGAAGCGCGCGCAGAAGGAGTTCGACGACACGCTCGCGCGCACGGGCCTGAGCGTGGACGAGGCGCGCGCCTACCTGGACGCGCATCCCGACATGAAGAAGGCCACCTACCAGTCGCCGCACGACGGCACCGTGGCCGGCACCGCCGCCAAGCTCGTGCTCGACGTGGCGCGCAAAACCGGTCGGATGTGATGGGTGTCGGGCGCGACGCGATGGGGGGGATTGGGGCGGGTGTCGGGCGCGACGCAGTGGGGGGGGTTGGGGGGGGCATAGCCCCCCCCAAGCTGATAGGCGTCGACGTAGGCTATACCACCG
>DASYTM010000030.1:0-11066 GCA_036002345.1 Candidatus Methylomirabilota bacterium
TGAGGGCCGTGTTTCGGGTACCGCGTCGGTCCCGGCTAGACATCGGTGCACGTCGGCAGGCGCACCGTACTGTCGATTTGCGTGCCCGAACGGAGCACACGCGGCCGCCCCGGGCGCCCGACGAGACCGTTACTTCTTGGAGATGACCCAGCGGTCGAGCGCCAGGTGCGGCAGCCCCGACCGCTCGAACGTGTCCAGCGCATCCTCTGGCGACCCGACGAGCGGCTCGCCGTGCAGGTTGAACGAGGTGTTCAGCACCGCGCCGATGCCGGTGCGCCGCTCGAACTCGCGGAGCACGTGGTGGTACCCCGGGTTCCACGCCTCGTCCACGAGGTGGGCGCGGGCCGTCGCGTCTTGCGGATGCAGGGCCGCGGTGATCTCGTCGCGGCGCTTGGGATTGGTCGCGAAGGCCAGCATCATGTACGGCGAGGCCAGGCCCTTCGGATTCACCACGTAGTCGCCCTCGCGCTCGCGCAGGATCGAGGGCGCGAACGGCATCCAGAAGTCGCGGTTCTTGATCATCCGGTTGATGACGCCGACAACCCGGTGATCCGACGGGTTGGCGAGAATGGACCGGTTGCCGAGGGCCCGCGCGCCGAACTCCATCCGCCCCGCGCAGCGCGCCACCACGCCGTCGGACACGAGCAGGTCGGCGATCCGCTCCTCGATGCGCTCGTGCTCGCTCACGCGGTATTTCGCCGCGAGATCGCGCGTGCGGATCAGCGCCTCGACGTGGTTGGAGTCGATGCCGGGCCCGAGGTAGGCGGGGCCGAACGGCGTGGGGTGCGCGCCCGTGCCCGCGCGCGCCAGCCAGCCCAGGTAGGCGGCGCCGACGGCGTTGGACTCGTCGCCGCACGACGGGAACACGAAGAGATCGCGCAGCCACGGCTCCTCGGCGATGAGGCCGTTGGCCTTGACGTTCATGAACACGCCGCCGCCGAGGGCCAGCCGCTCGCCGCCGTGGCGCTCGCGCATGAGGCGCGCCCACTCGAGCAGCGAGTCCTCGACGATCTTCTGCGCGCCGGCGGCGATGGCGTCGAAGCGCTGGCCCAGGGTCGCTGCCAGCAGCAGACGGTAGCGCTGGCCGCGCTTCTTCCACGCGAAGCGCGCCGGCGTGGTGGGCTCGAGCGCGAACACCGCGCGCAGCGCCTCGTACGCGCGCTCGGCCTGCCGGGCGGGCGCGTACGGCGCCAGGCCCATCACCTTGTACTCGTGCTCGCCGAACTTCATGCCCAGCAGCAGCGTGACGAACGAATAGAAGGAGCCCAGCGAGCCCGGTGCGCTGGGCACGGCCTCGTGGCGCTCGAGCGCCGTCCCCCGCCCCGTGGAGACGGTGGCGCAGAGCCCGTCGCCGGCGTTGTCGTTGGTGAGCACCAGCGCGCGCTCACCCGCGAACGGCGAGCCGTGGTAGGCGGCCGCGGCGTGGCAGAGATGGTGGTCATAGGCGACGATCCGGGCGCGGTCGATCCCGAGGTGGTCGGTGACGAGGGCCAGCCGCTCGCCCTCGGACAGCTCGAACTTGCCGCGCGAGCGTCGGGCCAGGCCCAGGCGCGCGCCGAGCTTGCGCGCGCGTCGGCCGAGCCCGCCCGCCGGCTCGTCCAGGCGCACGCCGTAGTACTCGCGCGCGTACTCCGCGTCGTGCAGGACGCGGTTCATCCAGTCGCGCGCATAGGCGTGCGTGCCCGCGAGCGCGACGAGGTCGATGTCCCGGGGCGTGAGCCCGAGCTCGCGCAGGAGCGCGTCCACCGCGAGCCGGGGATAGCCCGCGTCGTTCTTGAGCCGGGTGAAGCGCTCCTCGGAGGCGCAGCCCACGATCGCGCCATCGCGCAGGATCGCGGCCGTCGCGCAGTGGGTCTCGGTGATGCCGAGAACGATCATCCCGCCGATCTTATCACCTGGGGCGGCAGCCCCCGTCACTCCACGAGGCGCGCGGCCCGCATCGCGATGGCGGGCGGGACGGCCAGATCGAGCAGCTTCGCCGTCTTGACGTTGACGACGAGCTCGAAGCGCGTGGGCTGCACGATCGGGAGGTCGGCGGGCTTCGCGCCGCGCAGCAGCCGGTCCGCATACTGCCCGAGCTGCACGTAGGCCTCGCGGACGTTGGCCCCGTAGCTCATCAGCCCGCCCGCGTCCACGTACTCGCTCCAGCCGAACATCGCGGGGAGGCGCTGGGCGACGGCGAACTCCGCGAGCTTCACACGATTGGCGATCGTCACGCCCTCGGGGAACACGACCATGGCATCGGCGCGCGCGTTACGGACGCCCCGCAGCCCTTGCTCGAGCTCGCCGGCCGTCTTGAACGGCACGTAGGTCGACGTGAGACCGAGTGTCTGAGCGGCCGTCTCCGTCGCTCGGCGTTCGGCGGGCTCGCCGGGGTGATCGACGTTCGAGAGTACGGCAAGCGTACGAATGCGCGGCGCGGCTTCCTTGAGGAGCTCGATGCGCTTCGCGGCGACCTCCAGCGAGAGAAACGTGATCCCCGTGAAGTTCTTGCCCGGGTTCGCGAGGCTCACCGCGAGCCCGGCCGCGACCGGATCGCCGCTGACGGCGAACAGCGTAGGGACATCCGGCATGTCCCACATGGCGCGGATGGCCGGACCCGCGGCAGCGAAGAACGCCACGCGCGGCTTGAGCTCGGTGACGGCAGCGCGGAGCGCCTCGACGCTGCCGTGACGAACCTCCAGCACCATGTTGCGGCCGTCCTCGTAGCCGTGCGCACGCAACCCCTCGCGGAATCCGTCGAGGAAGGGGTCGGGCTCGCGGTCCGTGGAGATCCAGCCGACGCGCGGCAGCGCGCGCGCCGGCTGCGCCCAGGCCAGGCGGGGCCGGAGCGCCGCCGACGCGGCCGTCGCCAGAAACGCGCGGCGCTTCAACATCATCTGGAGCTACAGGCTGAGCGCGGGCGGATCGTCCTTCAGGATCTCCTTCACCTTGGCCTCGTCGACCTTGAAGGTCAGGCCCGCGCGCTCGAGCTCCAGCAGCATGGACACGCGCGAGTCGCGCTCGGCCCAGCCGCGGTTGAGCGCCTCGGTCATCTCCATCAGCGTCAGCTCGCAGAGCCGCATCGGCACGCCGAACTCGCGGCCCACGGCGGTGGCGAGGCTCACGTCCTTGTGGGCCAGCCGCAGCGCAAAAGACGGTGGTTCGTACTTGTTCTGGAGAAAATTATCGCCCAAGCGATCGTAGAGTCGTTGTCGTCCATTGGCGCCCTTGCGCACGGCCTTCCAGAGCGCGGCGGGCTCGAGCCCGGCCTTGGCGCCCATCGCGAAGACCTCCGCGAGCGCCGTCTGCACGGCGTAGCCCGCGCAGTTGTGGACGAGCTTGGCGATGGACCCCGCGCCGATCGCCCCGATGTAGATCGGGTTGTCGCTCATGGCGTCGAGCACGGGCTTGTGCGCCTTGAACACCGCCTCGTCGCCGCCGACCCAGATGGCGAGCTTGCCGGACTTGGCGCCCTTCGGCCCGCCGCTCACCGGCGCGTCGAGCATGTGCGTGCCCTTGTCGGCGAAGATCTTGCTGATCCGCCGCACCACCGTCGGCGAGTTCGTGCTGAGGTCGAAGTACGCCTTGCCGCGCCCGAGCCCGGCCAGGATGCCGTTGTCGCCCAGCGCCACCGACTCGACGTCGGGCGGCGTCGGCAGCGACGTGAACACGACCTCGCTGGCCTCGGCCACCTGCTTCGGCGAGTCGGCCCACTTCGCGCCGGCCGCGATGTGCGGCTTGGCGGCGTCCGCGCGCAGGTCGTGCACGACCATCTCGTGGCCGCCCTTCTGGATGTTGGTGGCCATGTGGTTGCCCATCAGCCCGAGCCCGATGAATCCGACTCTCATGACTTTTTCTCCTCGAAGACGCCCTTCGCGATGCGCGCCGCCGTCATCGCCGTCGGCCAGCCCGCGTAGAACGCCATGTGCGTGATGACCTCGCTGATCTCGTCGCGCGTCACGCCGTTGGCGAGCGCGCGGTCGATGTGGCCCTTGAGCTGATCGGACCGGTACATCGCCGTGAGCGCGGCCACCGTGATCAGGCTGCGATCGCGCTTGGACAACCCCGGCCGCTCCCACACGTCAGCGTAGAGCACCTTCTCGCTGAGCTCGATGAGCTTGGGGACGACGCCTCGGACTTCGTTGCGCGCACTGGACGCGGCTGCCGGCGTGCTCATGGATGATCTCCTCCGCCTTGAAGGCGTCGGTATGATGCCACGGTCGGAGCGCCCGTGCTCGGGGTGGGAGGGGCCTAGCCTTCGCCGCCCTCGTCCCGGTAGGGATCGACGGGCCGGGCGGCCGCGCCGCGATCGACGAACGATTGCCCGTCGATGTCGATGAAGACGATGGCTTGCTGCCATCCCGGACGATTGACCCAGATCGCGGAGGCCACGGTCGCCGTCCGCGCATCGACGCCCTGCCAGAGCCCGCCCGCCGGCCGACTGTCCGAACGGCTCGTGGTCAGCGCACGCTTGCACTCCGCGAACCCGTCCTGCGCGAGGGCGCTCAGGATTTCTTCCGGCGCCCCGATCCATCCGCGCTCGAGCTCCAGCCACGTCATCCTGCCCTCACGCCGGAGCTCCGCCAAGCCCATCATCTCTCGCACGCGGCTAGGCCCAGCCGTAGATCAGCGCGATCACCACCAGCATGACTGTCATGACGGCCCATTTCCACATGGCGTCTACCCTAGGCGCGCGCAGCGCGGCCCGCCATTGGACCTAGGTCCAAGATGTTAGGATCGCGCGGTGTTCTACGGCTGGTGGGTCGTCGTCGGCACCTTCGTCTCCCACCTGCTCTCGTACGGCGTGCTCACCGTCGCCTTCGGGATCTTCTTCCCGTTCATGGCCGATGCCCTGCACCTCGGCCGCGGGCTCCTGGCGTCCACGGCCTCGGTGGCGCGCCTGGTGTCCGCGGCGGGCGCGCCGCTGATCGGGCCGGTCGTGGATCGCCGCGGCCCGCGGCTCGTCATGGCGCTGGGCGTGCTGAGCCTGGCGGGCGGCGCGCTCGTGCTGGCCCTCGCGGACAACGGCTGGCACGTCATGCTCGGCTACGGCGTCGTGATGGCGCTGGGCAGCATCGCGCTCGGCGATCTCACGGGCGACGCCACGGTGGCGCGCTGGTTCGTGCGCCGTCGCGGCCGCGCGTTCGCCTTCGCGACCATGGGGCTCTCCTCGGCGGGGATCGTGATCCCGCTGCCCGTCGCGTTCCTGATCGAGCGCTTCGGCTGGCGGGCGGCCTGGCTCGCGCTGGGCGCCGTCGTGCTCGTGCTGGGGCTCGCGGCGACGGCGCTGATGCGCCGGAGCCCGGAGGCGTATGGGCTCGTGCCCGACGGCCTCGCGCGTCCGCCCGCGGAGTCGGCGACCGGCGCGCCGGTGATCGAGCGCTCGCTCGGCGCGCGCGCGGCCGCGCGCACCCCGGCGTTCTGGCTCCTGACCCTCAGCACCAACCTCGCCGGCCTCGGCTTCTTCGGCGTGAACCTCCATCTCTTCTCCTACGTCACGGATCTGAAATTCTCCGCGGCCCTCGCCGCCGTGGTGGTGACCTACCTCTACACGCTGCACACCGTGGCCAAGCCGCTCTGGGGGCTGATCGCCGAGCGCGTCCACGTCCGCTACTGCATCGCGGCCTGCTACGCGGGCGGCGGGATCGGGGTGCTGCTGCTGGGCGGCGGCTCGCTGGCGTGGCTGGTGGCGTTCGCGACCGTGTACGGGCTGACCCGGGGCGCGCAGTCGTTCGTGACGAGCCTGGCCTGGGCGGACTACTTCGGGCGCGACGCGCAGGGCGCCATCCGCGGGCTCGCCGCGCCCTTCCGCCACCTCTCGGCGGCGGCCGGCCCGATCGTCGGCGGCGTGCTGTACGACGTCACCGGGGATTACCGGCTGGCCTTCATGATCTTCGCGCTCGCGTTCTTCGCGGGCGCCGGGGTGGCGCTGGCCGCGAAGCCGCCGCGCTGACGGCTACTCGCCCGCGCCGTGCTTGCGGAGCAGGTCCTTCATCTTGTCGGACTTCGCCAGGCGGAGCGGCGTGGCATAGGTCACGCTGTCGGCCGCGTCCACCATCACGCCGGCGACGACGGCGGCGCGCGGGCTCATCCGTCCTTCGGGGTGACGGCGCCGCCCGCGAGCAGGCGCTCGAGGTCGGCGGCGGCGAAGCCCGCCCATTCCAGGATCGCGCGCGTCTCGCTGCCGAAGGGCGGCGTGACCGGGCCGGGCGCGAATCCGCCCTCGTCCACGCGCACCGGCGGCCCGAGCACGGTGACCGGGCCCAGCGTCTGGTGCGCGAAGCGATGGAACATGTCGTTCGCGGCCGGCTGCGGGTCGTCGAGGATCTCGACGGGCAGCGCGATGCCGCTCACGGGCACGCCGGCGGCGTCGAGCACCGCCTTCCACTCCTCCGTCGTGCGCGAGGCGATGGTCGCCTCCACCGCGGCCTTCAGCACGGCGTAGTGGGCCTCGGGATCGGCGACGGGCGCGGTCAATCCGGGATCCGTGTGGCCGACGGCGGCGATGAACTTCCGCCGGAGCGACGGGCTGCCGCAGGCCACGGCGAGGGCGGCGTCCTTGGTCGCGTAGGTGCGGATGTAGATCGCCTGCGAGGCCACCACGCGGTTGCGCGGCATCCGCTCGACCTGCTCGGCGAACGGGACGCCCCCGGCGCGCGCCTGCTTGAGCCAGTCCGCGAACGCGGCGTGGCGCGGTCCGTCGATGCCCTCCACGCGCACCATGAGGTTGTTCTGGAGCGCGAGCGCGGCGAGCAGCAGCGAGGTGTCCACGCGCCCGCCGCGCCCGGTCCGCTCGCGCCGGTAGAGCGCGGAGGCGACGCCGAACGCGAGCAGCGCCGCCGCCATGTAGTCGGCGATCGGCGACTCGCCCGTGGTGACGAGCCCGTCCCTCACGCGCCCACCGGTGACCATGAGCCCGCTGCGCCCCTGGACGACCAGGTCCATGCCCGCCAGCGCGGCATCGGGACCGCGCGCGCCGAACGCCGTCACGCTGCCGACGATGATCCGCGGATGGCGCGCGGCGAGCTGCTCGTACTCGAGGCCGAGCTCGGCGGCGAGCCCGGGGCGCATGTTGCTCAGCACGACGTCGGCCCGGGCCACCAGCGCGTCGAGGATGGGGCGCGCGTCGGGGTGGCGCAGGTCGAGCGGCAGCGCGTGCTTGCCGCGATTGCGGATCAGGAAGTGCCGGCTCTCGCCGCCGCCGAGCGGCGCGATGTGCCGGCTCGGCTCGCCCTCCAGCGGCTCGATCTTGATTACGTGCGCGCCGCCGTCGGCGAGCACCTGTCCCGCCCACGGCACCGCGATGAAGTGGCCGAACTCCAGCACCGTGACGCCGGCGAAGGGATGGGTCATCCGGACATGGGGGCCCCGATATGGCCCCCAAACCCCCAACGCTCGGAGCGCCCCGGGGAACCCGTGGCGCTCCTCGATCGCGCCCCTGTCTCTGTCATTACCAGGACAGCGCGTACGTCGGGCGCCGCGGGTCGGCGCCGGCGGAGAGCACTCCGCTCGCCGGATCGCGGCGCGTGACCACGGCGCCGATGCCGCAGGCGCCGATCTCGGTCACGCCGTGGCCGAGGGCGGCGAGCTCGGCGCGCGTGGACTGGGGGATGCCGGCTTCGACGTTGAGCTGGCCCGGCTTGTAGGCGCGCGGCCAGAAGGAGTTGACCAGCGTCTGCGTCGAAAAGCGCGGCGCCTCCACGGCCTGCTGCGGATTCATCCCGAAGACCACCAGGTTCAGCACGATCTGGAGATCGGCCTGGGACTGGTCGTCGCCCCCCGGGCAGCCGACCGTCATCACGGGCACGCCGCCCTCGCGGATCAGGTAGCTGACGAGCGTCGTGCGCGGCCGCTTGCCCGGGGCGAGCGCGTTCGGGTGGCCGTCTTCGAGCACGAACATCTCGCTCCGCGTCGAGAGCGTGCAGCCGAGCTCGGGCGAGAACGCCGACTTGCGAAAGACACCGCCGCTCGGGGTGAGGGCGACCATGTTGCCCTTCGCGTCGATGGCGGCGATGTGCGTGGTGCCGTCGGCGGGCACGGCCTCCGCGACGGACGCGGCCGCGCCGCGGAGCGCGCCGGGTGCCGGCGCCGCCGGCATCGCGCGGTCCATGCGGATCAGCTTCGTGCGCCCAGCGAGGTAGGCCGGCGAGAGCAACTCGGCCAGCGGCACCGTCGGGACGTCGCCGTAGTAGCGCTCGCGGTCGGCGAAGGCCAGCTTGAGGCTCTCGGCCACCACGTGGATGTAGCGCGCGGAGTTGTGGCCGAGCGACGCCAGGTCGAACGTGGCGAGCATGCCCAGCGCCTGAGCGAGCACCGGCCCCTGCGTCCACGCGCCCTGGCCGAGGATCTCGCGGCCGGCGAACGTCGTGGCCAGTGGCGGCTCGACGCGCGTCCGGTAGCCCGCGAGGTCGCTCGCGCGCAGGAGCCCGTTCCACTTCTCCGAGAACGCGCCGATGGCCGCGGCGATGTCGCCGCGATAGAACCGCTCGCGCGCGGCGGCGATTCCCGCCACGCGATCGCTCTTCGCGCCCGCTTCCACCAGGCGCTTCAGCGTGCCGGCCAGCGCCGGCTGCACGAACAGCTCACCGACGCCGGGCGCGCGCCCGCCAGGAAAGAACACGGCGTCGCCGCCGGGCGGGTAGAGCGCGAACTGCTCGCGCGTCTCGCCGATGGCGAGCATGCGGTGCATGTAGTCGTACATCGGAAAGCCGCGCTCGGCGTACTCGACGGCCGGCGCGAGCGCCTCGCCCACCGACCGGGTCCCGTACGTCTCGAGCAGCGTGAGGTACGCGTCCACGGCGCCCGGGACCGTGAACGAGAGGTGCGCGTTCGCTCCCGGCCCCGTCGGAATCTTGTCGAGGCCGCGCGAGCGGAGCGCCTCGATGGTGGCGCGCGCGGGCGCCGTCCCCTGACCGCTCAGCGCGACGGTCTCGCCGCGCCGCGCGTCGTGCAGCATCGCCACGCACTCGCCGCACAGCGTGTAGGACGCCGTCGGCTCCACCACGGCGGCGGCAAAGCCGGCCGCCGCCGCCGCGTCGAACGCGTTGCCTCCGGCCAGCAGCATGCGCATGCCGGCCATCGACACGAGCGGATGGCCGGCCGCGACCACGCCCTGCATGCCGGAGACGACGGGCCGCGAGGTCGCGCGCTCGGAGGTGTGGTGCTCCATCTCGTGAACGCGCGGGAGCTGGTTGGTCATCGCGCGAACTCCGCGATGAGGCGCCCGACCTTGTCGGGGTGCTCGACGTGCGGCGCGTGGCCCGCGCCGTCGATGGTGGTGAGCCGCGCGCCCGCGATGCGCCGCGTGAACTCGTCGGCGTAGACGGGCGGCACGAGCCGGTCCTCCTTGCCCCAGATCACGAGGGTCGGCGCCGTGACGCGATGGATGCGCTTCTTCAGCCCCTTGTCCGGGATCGGCCAGATGAACTTGCCGGTGGTGCCCATCGCCCACATGAGGCGCACGCGGGCGGCGGCCGCCGCCTCGGGGGGCTCCGACGGCCCGAGCATTCGTTTGGCGGCCTCGCCGTTCGGATCGCGGAAGATCGACGCCGGCATCGCGGCGGGGTCCAGCATCATCCAGTTCACGACGGGCTCGCCGTCGCGCCAGAAGCCGATCGGATCGATGAGCGCCAGCCGGCGCACCCGCCGCGGCGAGGCGGCGGCCAGCTCGCACGCCACCATGCCGCCGAAGGAGTGGCCGACCACGGCCGCGTCGTCCAGCTTGAGCGCCGTGAGCAGCTCGTCGTAGCAGAGGACGAGGTCCCACAGCCCGTCGAGGTGATAGATGTCGTCGTGCGCGTCCGGCGTGGTGCCGGGATGCTCGGGGGCGTACACCGTGAAGCTCCGCGCGAGCTCGTCGAGGAACGCGTCCCACGCGAGCCCCCACGGCCCGTGCAGGAAGACGAGCGGCGGGCCCGCGCCGTCGGCGAGCACGCGCATGCGGACCTTCCCCTGCCAGACGGTGACGGTCTGCTCGCGGGTCATGCGCGCCCCGCCACGGCGGCGGCCGGCCGCGGCGCGGCGCCGCGCAGCCGCTCCGGCCACCAGTGGTTGACCCAGCCCTCGTCGTTCCAGAATCCGCGCAGCTCGGGCAGCACCTTGGAGGCGAAGAGATCGATGTTCTCCAGCGTCAGCTCGTGCGGCATCGAGCCGATCTGCAGCAGGACCATGAGGTTGCCGACGCGCAGGCCGTTCACGACTTCTTCCTTCAGCCGGTCGCGCACCGTGGCCGGGCTGCCCGCGATGACGTAGCCCTTCTCGACGAAGTCCCGATAGCGCAGCGCCTTGGTGTCCTCCGCGCGCCGCATGGGCTTGGCGATGGTCTGCACGAGGCTGCGATAGTCCTGGTTGCCGGGCGGCGACATGAACTGCGTCGGCCAGTGCAGACACTTGTGATAGAAGTACTCGACGTGCCGGGCGTACTTCTCCTCGGCCTGCGCGTCGGTCTCGGCGACGGCGACGAGCTGCAGGAACCCCGCGCGATACGGATTCGCCTCGCGGCCCTTCTTCTCCACCACCTGCCAGTAGCCGTCCATCATCGACTTCGCGGCCTTCGCGCCCGAGTAACTCAAGAAGCAGTAGCAGACGTCGTTGTCCACGGCGAAGTCGAAGGTGCTGATGCTGCCCGAGCCCGGCACCCACACGGGCGGGTGTGGCTGCTGGATCGGGCGCGGCCACAGGTTCACGTTGGCGAGCTGGTAGTAGCGCCCGTTCCACGCGAAGATCTCGCGCGCCTGCCACGCCTTGAGCGTGAGCGCGAAGGCCTCGCGGTAGCGCTCGCGGTGCTCCATGGGCGTGATGCCGTAGCAGAAGTTCACATCCATCGGGCTGCCGAGCGGGAGGCCGGCCACCAGCCGGCCGCCGCTGATGCAGTCCAGCATCGCGTACTCCTCCGCCACGCGGATCGGCGGGTTCGACGTCGGCAGCGTGGCGCCCATCTGCACGATCGCGACGTTCGTGCCGTTCGTGGCCTTGGCCAGCACGGCGCCCATGATGTTCGGGCTCGGCATGAAGCCGTACGCGTTCTGGTGGTGCTCGTTGGTGCACACGCCGTCGAAGCCGCGCTTGGCCGCGTAGAGCAGCTC
>DASYTM010000031.1:0-9055 GCA_036002345.1 Candidatus Methylomirabilota bacterium
CGCGAGTTCCCCGTCGAGCGGTACATGCGCGACGCCAAGATCATGCAGATCTACGAGGGCACCAACCAGATCCAGCGCCTCGTCATCGCCAAGGAGCTCCTGGAGTGACGGCGGCCCAGCGGCTCGCGCGCTTCGTCGCCGGCCTGACGCTCGAGGCCGTTCCCGAGCCTGTCACCGGCCAGGCCGCGTTCCTCGCGCTCGACACGCTCGGCAACGCGCTGGCCGCCGCGGGCGAGGACTTCGGCCGCGCCGCGCTCGACGTCGCCGAGCGGCTGGGCGGCGCGCCGGAGAGCGCTCTGCTCGGCCGGGGGACCCGCGTGGCCGCCGCCAACGCCGTCCTCGCCAACGCCACGCTCGCCCACGGGCTCGACTTCGACGACACGCGCGAGGACGCGATCGTGCACACGAGCTGCGTGGCGGCGACGACGGCGCTCGCCGTCGGCGAGGCGACCGGCGCGTCGGGCCGCGCGATGCTCGAGGCGCTGATCGCGGGCGTGGAGGTGATGTGCCGCGTCGGGCTCGCCGTGCCCGGCGCGCTCCACGCGCGCCACTTCCACCCCACCGCGATCGCGGGCGGCTTCGGCGCCGTGGCCGCCGCCGGCAAGCTGCATCGCCTGACCGAGGACCAGATGGTCCACGCCTTCGGCATCGTGGGCAGCCAGGCCGCCGGGATCATCGAGTACCTCGCCGACGGCTCGTGGCCCAAGCGCCTGCACCCGGGCTGGGTCTCCCACGCCGGCGTGATCGCCGTGCAGCTCGCGCGCGCCGGCTTCACCGGGCCCGCGACGGTGCTGGAGGGCGGGCACGGGCTCTACGCCGCGTTCGCGGGCGGCCACGACGGCGCGCGGCTCGACGCCCTGCTGGACGCGCAGGGCAAGACGTGGGAGCTGGCGGAGCTGACGCTGAAGCCGTATCCGTGCGGCTCGATCGCGCAGCCTTACATGGACTGCGCGGCGCGGCTGCGCGAGCGCCACGGGGTCAAGCCCGAGGCCATCGCGGCGATCCGCTGCCGCACCTCCGCCGGCCCCGTGCCGCGGCTCTGGGAGCCGCTCGCCGCCAAGCACGCGCCGCCCAACGGCTACGCGGCGAAGTTCAGCCTGCCGTACCTGCTCGCGACGATCTTCGTGCGCGGCGGCGCCGGGCTCGCCGAGTTCACCGACGCGGCCGTGCGCGACGCCGACGTGTTGCGCGTGGCGTCGCGCGTGACCTACGAGATCGATCCGACCATCGACTATCCGCGGCAGTTCGTCGGTGACGTGGAGGTCACGCTCGCCGACGGCCGCACCCTGCGCGAGCGGCAGGACCGCCCGCGCGGCGGCCCCGACGCGCCGCTCACGCGCGCCGAGATCGAGGCGAAATTCCGAGGCAACGCGACGCTCGCGCTGCCCGCCGCGCGCGCCGACGCGATCGTCCGCGCCGTGGCCGGCCTCGCCGCCGCGCCGAGCCTCCAACCATTGGTCGCCGCCCTGACCCCGGAGAACACATGACGAAGAGAACGCTCGCCCTCGCCGTCGTCGTCGCGCTGCTGGCGGCCGCCACGGCCCCCGCCGTCGCCCAGGCGCCGAACCTCGAGGCCGCGAAGAAGGAAGGCAAGGTCGTCTGGTACACGTCGCTGGTGCTGCCGAGCGCGGAGAAAGTGGCCAAGCTCTTCGAGGCCGCCTATCCCGGCATCAAGGTCGAGGTCCACCGCACGGGCTCGCAGCGCATCCTCCAGCGCGTGATGCAGGAGCTCTCCGCCAACATCAAGAACGTGGACGTCGTCCACACCTCGGACGCCGGCCACTTCGTGCTGCTCAAGGAGAAGAAGCTCCTGGCGAAGTATTCGCCGGCGGGGATCGACAAGTTCCCCGCGGGCTACAAGGACAAGGACGGCTACTACTACGGCCTGCGCGCCACCGTGAACGCGATCGTCTACAACACCAAGTCCGTGCCCGCTGCCGAGGCCCCCAAGACGTGGAAGGACCTCCTCGATCCCCGCTGGAAGGGCAAGCTGGTGACCGCGCACCCGGGCTACAGCGGCGTGATCGCCACTCACGTGCTGGCCCTCGTGCACCTCCACGGCTGGGACTACTTCAAGGCGCTCGCCGACAACAAGGTGATGATCGTGCAGTCCGCCAACGATCCGGCCACCGTGGTCGCCTCCGGCGAGCGGCTGGTGGCCGTCAACGGCGGCGACTACAGCGCCTACCAGCTCAAGAAGAAGGGCAACCCGATCGAGATCGTCTATCCCAAGGAAGGCGTGCCGCTCGTCGTCTCGCCGACGGCGATCACCGCCTTCGCCCCGCACCCGAACGCGGCGCGTCTGTTCACGGACTTCACGTTCACGCGCGAGCTGCAGCAGGTGATGGCCGACAGCGAGGGCCTCTACACCGGCCATCCCGAGGTGAAGTACCCGGCGGACAAGCCGAAGCCCTCCGAGCTCAAGCTCCTGCCCGTGGATCCGGAAGAGCTCGAGAAGCGCAACGAGGAGCTCAAGAAGCGCTTCGTGGAGTTCTTCGGGGCCTAGCGCGTGGACCGCTCGGTCCCCGTCTGGATCGGCGCCGCCCTGACGCTGGTGATCCTCATGGCGCTGCCGCTGGGCTGGCTCGGCTGGCTCAGCGTCAGCAGCGAGAGCGGCGCGACGCTCGCCCACTATCGCCACGTCTTCGCCGATCCCGCGCTGCAGAAGGCGCTGTGGAACACCGTCGTGCTCGCGTTCTGGACGGGGCTCGTCTCCGTCGCCCTCGGCGCGCCGCTGGCGTGGCTGACCGCGCGCACCGACGTGCCCGCGCGCGGCCTCATCCGCGGCCTCGTGCTGGCCTCGTTCGTGACGCCGCCCTTCCTCGGCGCCTTCGCGTGGGTGATGCTGGCCGGGCCCAACGCCGGGCTGATCAACACCCTCTGGCGCGGGGCGACCGGCGCCGGCGAGCCGCTGTTCAACATCTTCACGATGCCGGGGCTCGTCTTCATCGTGTCGATCTACACGTTCCCGTACGTCTACATCATGGTCGCCAACACGCTGGCGCTGATCGCGTCCGATCTGGAGGAGGCGGCGTCCATCCTGGGCGCCGGGCGGCTCGCGGTGGCGCGCACGGTGACGCTGCCGATGGTGCTGCCCGCCCTCGCCAGCGGCTTCATCCTCGCCGTGCTCCAGGCCCTGGCGCTCTTCGGCTCGCCCGCCATCCTGGCGCTGCCCGCGGGCTTCCACACGATCACCACGCAGATCTGGTCCCTCTTCCAGTTCCCGCCCAAGGTCGAGCAGGCCGCGGCGTTCTCGATTCCGCTGCTGCTCGCCACGGCGCTCCTGCTCCAGCTCCAGAAGCGGCTGCTGGGCCGCCGGGGCTACGCGGCCGTCGGCGGCAAGGGAGGTACTCGCCGCACGATCCCGCTGGGGCGCTGGCGCTGGCCCGCCCTCGGCGCGTGCCTGGCCCTCATGGCGTGCGCGATCTTCCTGCCCTACGGCATCCTCGCCAAGGCGGCGTTCTCGCGCGCGTGGGCCCAGCCGCTGAGCCGGGACAACCTCACGCTCCACAACTTCGCATTCACGTTCTTCGAGTACGGGGCCACGCGCGACGCGATCGTGAACACGCTGGAGCTCGGGGTGATGACGGCGTGCGTGGGCGCGGGCATGGTGGCGCTCCTGTCCTATGTCACCAGCCGCAAGCTCGTCGTCGGCCACCAGCTCGTCGCGTTCCTGGCGCTGGCGCCCGTGGTGGTGCCCGGCGTGGTGCTCGCCGTTGGCCTCTTCATCGCCTACACGCGCCCGCCGTTCGTGCTCTACGGCACGCTCTGGATCCTCTTCCTCGCCTATCTCACCAAGGAGCTGCCCGTCGGCTACGCGCAGGCCGACGCGACGTTCCGCGCGATCCCGGCCGACCTCGAGGACGCCGGGCGCGTGCTCGGCGCGGGACGGCTGCGCATCCTGAAGGAGATCACCGCGCCGCTGGCGAAGAGCGGCATCATCGCCGCCTGGTGCTTCATCTTCATCGGCGTGATCCGCGAGCTGTCGGCGTCCATCCTCCTGTTCACGCCGAGCACCAGGGTGATGTCGGTCGTGATCTTCGACCTCAAAGAAGAAGGCCAGTTCGGCGCCATCTCCGTCCTGGGACTCGTGATGTTGGCGCTGACCTTCGCCACCGTCGCCGTCGTGCAGGCCGTCCTCGGCCGCGACGTGCTCGGCGCACGCAAGTGAGGGAGCCGCCGTGCCCGGCGTGAGCCTCAAGGGCCTCACCAAGCGCTACGGCGACGTCGGCGCCGTGGACGCGCTGTCGCTGGAGCTGAAGCCCGGCGAGCTGCTGGCGCTGCTCGGCCCGTCGGGCTGCGGCAAGACGACGACCCTCCGGCTCGTGGCCGGCTTCCTGGCGCCCGAGGCGGGGGAGATCTGGATCGGCGACCGCTGCCTCTCGTCGCCGGCCGCCGTGGTGCCGCCCGAGCGCCGGCGCATGGCCATGATCTTCCAGAGCTACGCGCTGTGGCCGCACATGACCGTCGCCCAGAACGTGGCCTACGGCCTGCGCTTCAAGCCGAGCCTGTCGCGCGCCGACCGCGACGCGCGCGTGCGGGAGATGCTGCGCGTGGTGCAGCTGGGCGGTTACGAGGGCCGGTACCCGGGCGAGCTGTCGGGCGGCCAGCAGCAGCGGGTGGCCGTGGCGCGCGCGCTCGTGGTCGAGCCGGAGATCCTCCTGCTCGACGAGCCGTTGTCCAACCTCGACGCGAACCTGCGCGAGGAGATGCGCTTCGAGATCCGGCGGCTGCACGAGACCTTCGGCATCACGACCCTCTACGTCACCCACGACCAGGGCGAGGCCATGGTGATCTCGGACCGCATCGCCGTGCTCAGGGCGGGCCGGGTCGCGCAGGCGGGGACGGCCGACGAGCTGTACCACCGGCCGCGCACGCGGTTCGTGGCGGAGTTCATCGGCCGCACCAACGTGCTCGACGGCGTGGCCACCGCGCCGGACATGGTCACCCACGGCGCGCTGCGGCTCCGCGTCGCGCCGGGGGACCTGGTGCCGGGAGCGCGCGTGGCGCTCTCGATCCGGCCTCACCAGGTGCAGCTGGGCGCCCCGGGTGCGAGTGGCGTCAACGCGTTTCGCGGGGTGATCCGTCGCGCGGCGTTCCTGGGGGACAGCGTGGATTACGAGATCGCGCTCGCGGACAGCGACGTCGTTCTACGCGCCGCCGCCGCGCCGACCCCTCGGTTCGAGATCGGCGCGGCGGTTGGTCTCACGATCGACCCCGGCGCCTGCGTGGCGCTGGGGGAGGACTAGGGCTCAGCGCCAGTTGCGCTGGTGGTGACCCCAGCGCGCGTGCCGGTACACCGGCACCGCGCGGTAGACGACCACGGGCCGCGGCGCCACGTACACGGGCGGCGCGGGCACGTAATAGACGGGCTGGGGCGCGACGTACACCGGCGGGGGCGGCGGGGCGTACACGACGGGCGGCGCCGGCACGTACACGACCTGGCGCGCCGGAGCGCCGAACATTCCGACCCCGCCCAGGATCTGGTTGAAGACGGCAAAGGCGCCGAGGCCGAGAGCGGCGTCGGTCGACGAATCGGCGAACGCCACGCCCGGCAGCAACACGATCGCGAGCAGAGCGGCGGCGGCGATGCGTTTCATGGGGCGTCTCCTTGTCGGTGGGCTCCGTTTGAACTTCTGCCACCTAGGACGGCGCCCGGGGAACCGCTATTCTCCCGCTCGGACCGGGGGTATCATCGGCCCGCCATGGCCCTGAAAGCCGACGTCGTCGGCAGTCTTTTGCGGCCCGCGTACCTCGTGGAAGCCCGCGTCGCCGCGGAGGCGGGCCGGCTCGCCATGCCGGAGTTCAAGCGCATCGAGGACCGCTCGGTGGACGAGGCGGTCCGGCTCCAGGAAACCGCCGGCCTCGACGTCGTCACCGACGGCGAGCTGCGCCGGTACGCGTTCTTCGGCCACATCGTCGAGGCCCTCGCGGGCTTCGACAAGTACGGCGGCTGGGCCATCCCGTTCCGCGACGAGCTGGGCGAGCAGCTCGTCTTCAGGCGCCCCGTCGTCGTCGAGAAGCTGGCGTGGCGGCGGAGCATGTGCGGCGAGGAGTTCACGTACCTGCGCGCGCGGGCCGCCAGGGCCACGAAGGTCACCCTCATCAGCGCCCAGCAGGCCGCCGCCTACTACGATCCCAAGCAGTCCTCGGCCGCCTATCCGACGCGCGACGCCTTCCTGGCGGACGTGGTCGACTTCAATCGCCGGGAGGTCGAGGAGCTGGTGCGGCTGGGCTGCGGCTACATCCAGATCGACGCGCCCCAGTACGCGGCGCTGCTCGATCCCGAGCTGCGCGCCGGCTACGTCAAGCGCGGCAGCGATCCCGACCGGCTCATCGACGCCTGCATCGAGATGGACAATGCCGTCATCGGCCGCCACCCGGGCGTGACGTTCGGGCTGCACATCTGCCGCGGGAACAACCAGTCGAAGTTCTATGCCACGGGCGGCTACGAGCCGATCGCCCGCGTGTTCACGAAGAGCCGCTTCCAGCGCTTCCTGCTCGAGTACGACGACGAGCGCTCGGGCGACTTCGAGCCGCTGCGCTCGATGCCCGGCGACCGCGAGGTCGTGCTCGGGCTCGTGACCACGAAGAAGCCGCGTCTGGAAGCCGTGGACGAGCTGCGCCGGCGCATCGACGTCGCCGCCAAGCTCGTGCCGCTCGAGCGGCTGGCGCTGAGCCCGCAGTGCGGCTTCGCCTCCACCATGGAGGGCAACCGCGTGTCGCCCGACGACCAGCGGAAGAAGCTCGAGCGGGTCGCCGAGGTCGCGCGGCTGGTGTGGGGCCGCTGAGAAGGGGAGTCTCCATGCGCGGCCTGGTCATTCTCCTGCTGGTCCTCGTCCCCGTCGTGCCCGTCACCGCCGCCCACGCCGACGCCATCGACGACTACATCAAGGCCGAGATGGAGCGCCGGCACATTCCCGGGCTCGCCCTGGCCGTCGCGCGCCACGGCAAGATCATGAAGATGAAGGGCTACGGCGTGGCCAACCTCGAGCACGACGTGCCGGTGACGCCCGACACGGTGTTCGAGCTGGCGTCGGTGACCAAGCAGTTCACGGCGGCCGCGATCATGCTCCTCGTCGAGGAGGGCAAGGTCCAGCTCGACGACCCGCTGCCGTGGCACCTGCCGCGCGCGCCGGAGAAGTGGAAGGCCATCACCGTGCGGCACCTGCTCACCCACACGTCGGGGCTCCCCGGCCTGCGGGAGGGCTTCAAGGCGCTGCGGCCCGGCGGCACCCGCATGCGCTACACCACGGCCCAGCTGTTCGACGCGGCGATCAAGGACGACCTCGGCTTCCCCGCGGGCGAGCGCTACGAGTACAGCGACGTCGGCTACGCCGTGCTCGGCATGATCATCGAGGCCGCCAGCGGCCAGCGCTACCGCGACTTCCTCGACGCGCGCTTCTTCAAGCCGCTCGGCATGACGTCGACGTCGGTGATCGACGTGTCGCGCATCCAGAAGGGACGAGCCGGGAACTACACGCTGCGCGACGGCAAGCTCGTGAACTACTGGCGGGTGTGGGACGTCGAAATGCCGTCGCACTACGGCGTGCTCTCCACCGTGAAGGACCTCGTCACCTGGGACCGAGCCCTCGCGGCCGGCCAGGTGCTGAAGCCCGCGAGCCTCACCGAGATGTGGACGCCGGTGCGTCTCAACTCCGGCGCCACCTATCCGTACGGCTTCGGCTGGGTGGTGGACGAGCGTCGCGGCCATCGCTGGATCTCGCACTCGGGCATCACGGGGACCGAGCTGTCGCGGCTTCCGGACGACGGGCTGACCGTCGTGGTCCTCACCAACCTCGGCGCGGATTTCGCGCCGGGCAACCGCGTGAACTCCTGGGGGCTCGCCTACGGCGTGGCGGGGCGCTACGTGAAGGGACTGCTCGTGGGCCCGCAGAAGCCCGAGCCCGATCCCGATCCGGCCCGCACGGCGCGCGTGCGCGAGATGCTGGAGCGGATGGCGCGCAACGAGCCCGATCCGCTCATGCTGCCGCTCACCGCGTCCTACGTGACGCCGCTCGGGCGGACGATCCTCGGCGAGCGGCTCGCCACGCTCAAGTCCTTCACGTTCGTCACCTGTGACGATACGTCCGCGCGCGCCCTGGAGCGGTTCGGCGCGCGCATCGCGCGCGTGTGTCACTATCGCACCGTGAACGCCGAAGAGACGCGCTACTACTCGTTCTGGCTGACGGCCGACGGCGTCATCGCGGCCGCGGTGTCGTCGACCGAATGACACGATCTCCCCAGGGAGGGACATCGATGAGACTGCTCGCCGCGCTGGTGCTGGGAGTGCTCGGATTCTGGCCGTCGCTCGTGACGGCGCAAACGGTCAAGATCGGCGCGGTGGTGCCGCTGACGGGGCGCTACGGCCCCGGGGGCGCGCAGGTGCGCGCGGGCTACGAGATCGCGGTGGAGCACGTCAACGCCGCGGGCGGCGTGACGGTGGGCGGCAAGAAGACGCCGCTCGAGCTGGTGCTGCTCGACGACGAATCGGACGCGACGAAGACGGTGGCGCGGCTCGAGACGCTGGGCTCGCAGGGCGTCGCCGCCTACCTCGGCGGCTTCGGCTCCGACCTGCACGCCGCCGCCGCCTCGGTGGCCGAGAAGAACAAGACGCCGTACCTCGGCATCGCCTTCGCGCTCAACAAGATCCACCAGCAGGGCTTCAAGTACCTCTTCTCGCCGTTCTGGAAGTCGCCCGACATCGGCCGCCACACCCAGGGCCTGCTCTCGCTCCTCCCGGCCGGTGACCGCCCGAAGACCGTGGCGATCTTCCAGGAGAAGACGGACTGGGGCGCGGAGATGGGCGCGGCGTGGACGGAGGCAGGCAAGGCCGCCGGCTACCAGGTCGTCGTGCACGGCGAGTACGCGCCCGGCGCCAAGGACTTCTCCGATCTCATCCTCAAGGCGAAGGCCGCCAACGCCGACGCCGTCTTTGCCATCCCCACGCCGCCCGACGGCATGACGATGGTGAAGCAGATGAAGGAGCTCGGCTACACGCCCAAGCTCAACATCATGATCCGCGCCTCCGATTCGCCGCCGTGGACGAAGAACC